>NZ_JBVVPQ010000005.1:0-78268 GCF_055811695.1 Bradyrhizobium sp. MI1.3
TCGTACCTCGCCGCCACGGCCGCCATCGGCAATGGCTATAGCATTGCGCGATTTTGACGTATCGATTCCGACAAAGAACTCGGTATGATGACCCACGACTCGCCCTCCTTGTTTGAGGCTCTACCCGGTCCATCCGGGCAACCCTCGTCGCAACATCGAGGGTGAGTCGCCTCATTTTGTGGGGGGACATACAGTCTAGCAGACTCAAACGAGCGCTCACTTCGTGCCCGGTTCATCGGATCTGAAGCTTTTAAGCAATCGCCGCAACCAAAGCTAAACCAAACACGTAAGCGAGAAATTCACTCGCTCCTTCTACCCAAGGTCGCGGTCAAGGCGGGAGAAGTCGGCGTGGGTTGGAAGCTCTTTGCACTGCTAATTGTCGTGCTCACGGGTTGGAGTTTTGCGGACTCAGAACCTTACACTTCGACAGGACTTATCCACCTGATGATGAGCGCGCTATCGGCGGCCGGTCTTGTACTTATGGCATTTGAGATTGACTTTTTGCCGCGCAAATTCTGGCGCGCATTTTCCGTGGCATATGCAGCGTATAGCGTTGGCCTGATGGCCTTTTCCAGTCAGAACCTTTACAAGCAATATGCCGTTGATGGGCGGTCTCTGTCGGCAGTCGTCAGCGCATTCCTCATAATGGCCACCCTCCAGATCGCCATCAACATCGGACTTTGGGTAAACGCCTCTTCGCGTTTTTCAGCGCGAGGCAATGCCTGATGTACTTCCTCACTGCCTGCTTGATCGTAGGAGCCCTGAGTGCCCACGTATCGTCTCGTCGGTCCTGGAACTTGTTGCAGGACTTTCGGGTGGCCAGCGCTACTCAGCGGCTCGCGGCGCGGCGGCGTGCGCTTTTGCCGGTGCTCTGCTTGGGATTTTTTCTGCTGCTGCTGCTTCTATTAAGTCGCGTTCTAGGTTCGGAATTTACTGCCGTCACAGCGGACTGTTTGGTATTACTCGTTTCGATTTTTGCCGGGTTGTTTATCGGCGTATTTGGTGTCATCGCCGCGACGGACCGTCGTTGATATGATCCCGCGAAATCGGGCAGGCCAATGAAAGCTCATTAATGGGCACCATTTACGCGATGCTGATGATCACTACGTTCATTCTAGGGTTTATCGCAACCGTCCTGTGGGGGCCAGATTTCGAATGGCTTGGGCGAGATGTCGAGGATGCCTACATCTTCAAGATGGTTGGCATCGGACTGGTCGTGTTCTTCTTAATCGCAATTACCTTCCACCTCATCTGAGGTCCTACAAACTGGACGGTGTTGCGCCTAAACGTCAGCTTCTGGCCCATAGTCGACTCTCTAAGGTGGGCTGACCATGTCCGCTCCCAACTTGCGGCTATTCATCCAAATCGAATTTGTGAGCACCCGCTCACGGCGCCGGACACGCCGCTCCGGTCTTCACCCACGCCTCCACCAGCGCACCGGCCTGCGCTTGCGTGCCCGGCACGGGTGAGCGGCCGAAGCCGGGCTTCCAGGCCCAGCCGACGAGGGTGTCCTTGCCGATATGGTCGATCAGGTCTTCCACCTTGCGCCCGCCATTGCGCGCAGGATCCCTGATCTGCTCGCAGATCTCGCCGACGGTCTTACCCTCCCAGGCCATCTCGCGCGGGGCCAGATGCCAGTCGGGATGGCCGGGCATGCGGCCGGGCTCGAAATTGGCGCTCTGGTGGCAACTGTTGCAGCGCATCGCCTCGAGCCCATGGCCGTCGGCGCCGCGCGTGACCGGCGGCTGATGCAGGCGGGCATTGTCGCCCTGGTGCGGCCTGTCGCCGGCCGGATGACAATTGGTGCAGCGCGGATGCGTCAGTACCTTGCCGAGTTCGGTGAAGATTGCGGCCGAACGCTTCTCTGTGTCGCCGATCGAAGCAAAGCTCTCGGGTGAGGCGAGGGCGTGGCTTGCCGTCCCCGACGCCGCAAAGCCCGCAGTGAGACTGCCGGCAAGGGCGGCGACCACAGCAATCATCTTGAACCGCAGGTCGGAGATCATGATGCGCGTCACTTGGTGGCCATGAGGTAGCGCTTGGAGTCGGCGAGGATCACGTCGCGCACCGCCTCGTGATATTTGACGTAGCCGGTGCAGCGACAGAGATGACCGTCGAGCGCATCCGCGATGGTCTGCTCCAGTGCCTCGCGCGCCACCGGTGTCCGCGACAGGCGCTCCAGCAAGACCTGGCCCTCATTGAGGAAGCCGGCGGTGCAATAGCCGCACTGAAAGGCGAAATGCGCGATGAAGGCCTTTTGCAGGGTCGAGAGCTCGCCGTCCTTCGCGTGCCCCTCGACGGTGCGGATCGACTTGCCGTCGAAATTCACGGCGGGCGCGACGCAGGTCGGGCTGGTGGTGCTGGTGCCGTCGGGCGCGTCGACGATGACGGCGCAGCTCAGGCATTGCGCGGCGCCGCAGCCGAACTTGGTGCCGGTCATGCCCAGCATCTCGCGCAGAAAATCATTCATCGAGAGATCGTCGCGGACGTCCATCGGACCGTGCTTCTGACCGTTGATGGTGAGGCTGAGGGTCGTCACGCGAGCACTCCCTTCAATAGGCTTGCGGTGACCGGCAGCGCACGGAAGCGATGGCCGGTGGCGTCGTGGATGGCGTTGATCAGCGCCGGCACGATCGGGATCATCACGACCTCCGCCATGCCCTTCGGTGCTTCGTCTGCCGTCTGCGGCTTCAGCATCTCGATCTCGAGATCGCGGAGCGGCAGGTCGGAGCCGCGTGCGACCAGATAGCGCCCGAGATTCCATTCGCCGTTGCCCGGCCCGCCTTCGAACGGGGGCAGGGTTTCGAGCAACGCGTAGCCGACGCCCATGGCGAAGCCGCCCTGGGCCTGGCCCATCACCACCTCGGGCACGAGCGCGGTGCCGCATTCGAGCACGCTATAGGCCTTGGCGATGCGCAAGCTCCCGGTTGCGCGCTCGATCTCGACGCGAACGACCGTGCCGCACATCGAGGTGTAGGCGGTGCCGATCCGGTTGTTGTCGGTCGGCGGAAACTTGACGCTGGTGCGGTTGATCCGCTCGAACTTGCCGTTGCCTTTGCGGATCGCCAGTGCGTCGATATCGGCGCGGTATTGCTCGCCGGACAGCGGGAAGCGTGCCCGCGACCACGCCCAGCGCGAGAAGCTGTGCGCAACCGCACCGGTGACGAAGCCGCGCGAATGAGCTGTTGCCGAGAGCACGGAGAGGGCGAGCGGTTCGAGGCCGGGCATGGTGAGCTGGCCGTTCTTCCAGCTTGCGCTGGCCCATTGTCCCGCGCGCGGATCAGTCTTTGCGATGCGCCACAGCTCGAGCGCCGAGGGCCATAGTCCGAAGCGGAAAATGACGCGGGCGGCTTCCGCGGCGGAATGGGTGCCGACATGGGCGCCGATCGAGGAGCTTGTCGGCGAGCTGATCGCGGGCACCCAGCGCGGGTTTTTCTCCGCGGCATCCTGGGTCTTCTGGTCCATGGTGGAGGGATCGCCCGACGTGACCAGCCCGAGCACGTCATAGCTGTCGACGCGGGCGACCGAGACCTCGTCGGCGATGGCGCCGAGATGGCCGGCGACGCGGTTGGCCAGCGCCGTCCCGATGCCGTTGCCCATCTCGACATGATCGCAGAAGATCACGATCTTGCCGTCAGGTCCAAGCTCGACCCGGCCGAGCGAGCCGTCCGCGCCGGAGCCGTAGTCTTTCGTCACGCAGGCGACGCCGGTGCCGACCAGCCGATCCGACGAGGTCTGCTTGAACTGCGCCCGCTGCTGCCAGATCGGGTGCTTCTCGAGCTTTTCGAGGATTTCGGGCGTGCGCACCGAGACGATGTAGGGATTGCCCGTCATGGTCCGGCCGTTCTGGGGCAGCGCGTTGCGCCGCCGGAATTCGATCGGATCGTGCTTGAGCTCGGACGCGGCCTCGTCGATCAGGACCTCCAGCGCCGTCATGGCTTGCAGGATGCCGTAGCCGCGCATCGAACCCGCGCTTACGCCGCGCGAGTGCACCGCGACAGTCCTGACGTCGACGTTCGGAATGTCGTAGATGCCGATCGCGCCGGTGGCCGCGACGACGGCAACACTGGCCGAGAAATGGGCGATGCCGCCGCCGTCGAGCGCGTGATCGGCCGCGAACGCCTTGATCTTGCCGGTCGCGCGATCGATACCGATGCGCGAGCGCATCTTGATCGAATGGCGCTTGATGCCGGCCTGAAACTGCTGGTAGCGGTCATGCGCCAGCCGCACGGGCTTGCCGGGAAAGCAGACCGCCGCGAGCGCAACATAGAGAATGAAAGGCGTGTGATCGCGGCCACCAAAGCCGCCGCCGACATGGGCGAACTGCGCGTTGATGTGCGCCGGCTTGTAGGGCGCGCGGGCCTTGCCCAAGAGATGCGCGATCGATTCCGCCGCCTCGTAGGGCGACTGGACGCCCAACAGCAGTTCGAGATTGCCGCCCTTGCCGTCGTACCAGGCGAGCCCGCATTCCGGCTCCAGGAACATCGGGTCGACCGATTGCGTCTCGAACTCGCGGTCGAGCACAAGCATGGAGGCGTCATCCGCTGCAAGCTCGGCACGGATCTGCTCGCCATATTTCGCCGCCTTGGCGTAATCCGCGGGCATGTCCTTCGCGAGCGGCGACCACACTGGCAGCGCCGCGCTCTGGACCTTCTTGGGCGAGACCCAGCCGGCCTGGAGCGGCGAATAGACATCCGGCTTGTCAGGCGAGGGGCCTGCCACGCGGGTGAAGCGGAAGGCTCCGTAATCCGGGACGACGACAGGCCCGGTCTCTTCGCCGAAATGGACGAACGTGCCGTCGCGCAGCGCCAGACGCGCCTGGTCGAAGGCGTCGAACTTTTCGAAGATCAAAAGCGCGACCGGCTGTCCCAGATAAAGCGGCGTCTTGCCGATCGGGCAGAACAGGTCGCCCGCATAGAATTCCGGCACCTGGGTCCCGATCCGGTCGAGATCAGTCGCAGTCACCACCACCGACGGCTTGAGCGCGCCGCCGAGGCGGGCGAGGTCCAGCCCGGTATAGACGTGCGTGGCGTCGTTGGCGCGGACCAGGATGGCGTGCGAGGTGGCCTGCGGCCAGCCCGGCATGTCGTTGGCGCGGAAGTCGGAGGCGTAAAGCTTTGCGCCGGTGACCTTGGCGACGCCGTCGACACGGCCGGCGCCATTTGTCGCGGGATTGAACTTGCCGCGTCCAGGCAGCGTCTCGTGCGCTGCGAAGGGCACGCCCGCCGCGGACGCCAGATGTGACAGGCTGACCGAGATGCCTCCCGCCGACAACCACTTCACGAACTCGCGTCGCGAAGGCCCCATGATCATATCCTTGTACAGAGTTTCGAGAACATCGGGATGCGGCCAGCATGCAATGTCCGGAGGGCATAGGCCAGCGCCAGCGCGAATCCGTCACGATGCATCCTGCGACGATAGAACGGCTGAGGAGGTTTACAACCAATGAATGTGGTGCGCTTGCGCCTCGAATTGTGGTTTGGTGCTTGCTTTAGAGTCGAATCGAACGGAAGACGGTCCGGCAACAGGGGGCGCAATTCAAATGCAGCAGGATCCGAACGGTGCGTCTTCAGTCACCAGCACGATGGGCACGACGACGTTGTCGCGCCGTCAATTGCTGGATTGCGGTCTCAAAGCGGGCGCGTTGTCGCTGTTCGCAGGTGCCGCAAATGCCCAGCACGCCGTGCACGACCATGCGGGCATGTCCCACACCGCGGACATGTCGCCGAGCATGGGGATGGTCGCTGAAACGCCGGTTCCCGCCATGGACCAAGCGCTGGTCGAGCCCGAGGTGCGGCGGTCCGTCAATGGCGTGCTGAGCACGACCATGCGCGTCGGCTATGCCTATCGCCAGATCGGCGGCGTCAGGCTCTATGTCAGGTCCTATGAGGGCGGCAGCCCCGGCCCGACCTTGCGCATGAAACCCGGCGATACCCTGCGCATCAAGATGATCAACGATTTGCCGCCGAACCGCGATGGATTGCCGGCCGACATCAGCCATCCGCACCAGTTCAACAACACCAATTTCCATTTCCACGGCGCGCATACCAGCCCGAGCGGGATTTCCGACAACGTCATGCGCTCGATGGCGCCAGGCCGCAGCTACAACATCGAAATCACCCTGCCGGCCGATCACACCATGGGCACCTACTGGTATCACCCGCATCACCACGGCAGCGCCGACATCCAGATGTCCTCCGGCATGGTCGGCGCCGTCGTCATCGAGGGTGATTTCGCCGAAATTCCCGAGATCGCCACAGCCCGCGAACGGCTCATGGTGCTCACCCAGGTGGTCTACGATTCCAACGGCATGGTCGAGAATTTCGAGACGCTGTTTCCCGAGACCGCGACGCGCTTTCTCGCCATCAACGGCCAACGCCGGCCAATGATCGAGATGCGGCCCGGCGAGGTGCAGCGCTGGCGCATCCTCAATGCCGCCTATCAGGACGACATGCTGCTCGACCTGGAGAAGCACGATCTGCAAGCGATCGCCTATGACGGCATCCAGCTCGGCGCCATGCAGCCGCTCAAGCAGGTCCTGATTGCGCCCGGTCAGCGCGCGGACATTCTGGTGAAGGCAGGCAGCCCCGGCACCTACGCCTTCAACGCTACGCCCTACGATCAGGGGCATCCGTCGCCGGTCGGGCCCTTGGCGCGGGTCGTGGTGTCAGGTGCGCCGATGGACATGAAGCTGCCGCGCGCCCTGCCGCCGGCGCCGCTCGCGACCATCAAGGACTCCGAGATCACCAACCGCCGCAAGGTGGTGCTGTCGGCGACAGCGCCGGAGGCCGACGCCGCCGGCCATTGGCAGGAATTCGAGTTCTTCGTCGACGGCAAGAAGTTCGACCCCGGCCGCATCGATCAGCGGGTCAAGCTGGGCGCGGTCGAGGAGTGGACCATCGTCAACACCCATGAGCATGACGACCACGTCTTCCACATCCATACCAACCCGTTCCAGGTGATCTCGGCCAATGGCAAGGCGCTGGCGGTGCCGGAATGGCGGGATTCCGTGATCGTGGAGCGCAAGGGCGGCCAGGTCGTGTTCCGCTCGCGCTTCATCGATTTCACCGGCGTCTACATGCTCCACTGCCACATGATGAACCATGAGGAGATGGGCATGATGCAGACCGTGGAGGTCTACAAGGCCTAAGCTGCGGGTCGAATTGCGCGAATTCGGCGGCGCGCGGGGCTGATCCGGGTCCGGCCGGGCTTCCCCTGGGGGCCCGCATGGCCTATGACGCTGCAACGCAACAATCCCCCAAAAAGACCTCATGATCCGCCTCGACAACGTCAGCAAGCAAGCCGGCCACCAGATCCTGTTCATCGAAGCGTCCGCCGCTCTCAACAAGGGCGAGAAGATCGGGCTCGTCGGGCCGAACGGCGCCGGCAAGACCACGCTCTTCCGGATGATCGCCGGCGAGGAACCGCCCGATGAGGGGCAGGTCTCGACCGATCGCGGCATCACCATCGGCTATTTCAACCAGGATGTCGGCGAGATGGCCGGCCGCAGCGCCGTGGCCGAGGTCATGGACGGGGCTGGGCCGGTGAGCGCGGTGGCGGCCGAGCTGCGCGAGCTCGAGACCGCGATGGCCGATCCTGACAAGGCCGACCAGATGGACGAGATCATCGCGCGCTACGGCGAGGTGCAGCACGCGTTCGAGGAGCTCGACGGCTACGCGCTCGACGGCCGGGCGCGCGAGGCGCTGTCCGGCCTTGGCTTCAGCCAGGAGATGATGGACGGCGACGTCGGCAAGCTGTCCGGCGGCTGGAAGATGCGCGTGGCGCTGGCGCGCATTCTCCTGATGCGTCCCGATGTCATGCTGCTCGACGAGCCGAGCAACCATCTCGATCTCGAAAGCCTGATCTGGCTGGAAAAGTTCTTGCACGATTACGAAGGCACGCTGCTGATGACCTCGCACGACCGCGAGTTCATCAACCGCGTGATCTCGAAAGTGGTCGAGATCGATTCCGGCTCGCTCACCACCTACGCCGGCAATTACGAGTTCTACGAGCAGCAGCGGGCGCTAAGCGAGAAGCAGCAGCAGGCGCAGTTCGAGCGCCAGCAGGCGATGCTCGCCAAGGAGATCAAGTTCATCGAGCGGTTCAAGGCGCGCGCCTCTCACGCAGCTCAGGTGCAGAGCCGGGTGAAGAAGCTCGACAAGATCGAGCGGGTCGAGCCGCCGCGCCGCCGCCAGACGGTGGCGTTCGACTTTCCGCCGGCGCCGCGCTCCGGCGAGGACGTCGTTGCGCTCAAGAAGGTGTTCAAGGGCTACGGCAGCAAGCGGATCTATGACGGGCTCGATTTCATGATCCGCCGCAGGGAGCGCTGGTGCGTGATGGGCGTCAACGGCGCCGGCAAATCGACGCTGCTCAAGCTCGTCGCGGGCGCGAGCGAGCCGGACGATGGCACCGTGGCGGTCGGCGGCAGCGTCAAGATGGGCTATTTCGCGCAGCATGCGATGGATTTGCTGGACGGCGAGCAGACGGTGTTCGAGTCACTCGAATACGCGTTTCCGACCGCGGGGCAGGGCTCCTTGCGCGCGCTCGCCGGCTGCTTCGGCTTCTCCGGCGACGACGTCGAGAAGCGCTGCCGTGTGCTATCGGGCGGCGAGAAGGCGCGCCTCGTGATGGCGAAGATGCTGTTCGATCCCCCGAACTTTTTGGTGCTGGACGAGCCAACCAACCATCTCGACCTCGCCACCAAGGAAATGCTGATCACAGCGCTGTCGGATTTCGAGGGCACCATGCTGTTCGTCTCGCATGACCGGCATTTTCTCAGCGTCCTGTCGAACCGCGTGCTGGAGCTGACGCCCGAAGGCATCCACCAGTTCGGCGGCGGCTACACGGAATATGTCGCGCGCACGGGGCAGGAAGCGCCGGGGTTGCGGTCGTAGTGATCGGCGGTAGCCCGGATCGAGCGAAGCGCAATCCGGGGATCAATCTCCGCGTTCTCCGAAGTTGCCGCTTATCTCGCTGGATCCACCCCAATCGGGCGGCAGCACGCCTTCGCGGACGTAGCGATGGAGCGACGAATGCGGCCAGTCTATCGGTGACGCGACAAGGCCGTGCTTGACTGGATTGTAATGGATGTAGTTCGCGCAGCGTTCGAAATCGGCATCGTCGCGAATGGTGTGCTGCCAAAATCGCCGTTGCCACAACGCGAATTCGCCCCGACGTTGCGGGAGATGGGGGCACCTGAAACAGCCAGTTGATGCGTGAAGGAGCTCTTGATCCGCCACCATCGGCCGGAAAAGTCAGCGTCATTGTCCGGCAGCGTCATGATGACGTGCAGATGATCAGGGAGGACCACGATTGCATCGATCGTGAACGGCCTGTCGGCGCGCGTCATACGAAATGCGTCGCGCAGTTTGTGAACATGATCGACCAACGCGGATGATCTTCGATCATCCAGCGCCACCGTGAAGAAGAAGGTCCCGCCAGGGACGAAGTTGCGCCGGTAGCGAACCACGCGGGCACCTTCCCGGATTACGCTTCGCTTCATCCGGGCTACAACCAAATCATGTCTATTGCAATATACTCGCTCGCTTGCTCGTTTAGGATGCTCTCGCTACCCTCCCTAAAAATCGGGAGTGAAGCAGCCATGAAGCAACTGCGGATCGGCGACATCACCATCGATGCGGTGATTGAACGGGAAGGGCCGTGGCGGCGGCCGCAGGATTTTTCCCGGCCTATGACGAGGGCGTATTCAAGCGGCATTTGCCGACGATGGAGCCGGAGGTGTTCGACGCCGCGCGCGGCATGATGGTGATCACCTATCAGACCTTCGTGGTGCGCACGCCGCGCTATACCATCCTGGTCGATACCTGCACCGGCGAGGACAAGGGCCATCCGCCGCCGTTCGATTTTCCGGGCAAGGCGCGCTGGCGCAACGAGCTGTTCGCGCTCGGCATCGGCTTTGAGCAGATCGACTACGTGTTCTGCACGCACCTTCACATCGACCACACCGGCTGGAATACGAGCTTGCGCGACGGTCGTTGGGTGCCGACGTTCCCGAATGCGAAATACGTCTTCCACAAGGGTGAATATGCGACCTGGGAGGCCGAGCATGCCAAGGGCAGCAATCCGCCCGGCACCGTGTTTCGCGACAATTGCCTGCCGATCGTCGAGGCGGGACAGGCGCTGCTGGTCGATGACGACTACGCGCTCGACGACACCGTCACGCTGACGCCGACGCCGGGGCATTCGCCCTGCCATTGCTGCGTGAACATCTTCTCGAAGGGGCGCCGCGCGGTGGTCGCCGGCGACCTCATGCATCACCAGATCCAGTGCCGCGAGCCGGCCTGGTCGGCCAGACCGGATTGGGATCCGAAGCAGTCGGCGGTGTCGCGGCGAAAGTTCTTTGCTTCCGTCGCGGACACCGACACGCTGATCCTGCCGATTCATTTTCCGGCGCCGACGGTCGGGCTGATCAAGCCGCTCGGCGCCGCCTTTGATTACCGTTTCAAGCGAGAGTAGGGCTAGCTCAGTAGGTGTAGAACATCCGCTGGATTTCCTTCGTGTCGGTCGTCTTGGTCAGCGCCAGCATCAGCAGAATGCGCGCCTTTTGAGGATTGAGCGTATCCGAGACGACGAAGTCGTGCTCGTCGTCCTTGGCCTCGCCGTTGCGCGCGACGATGCCGTTGCCGACGCGGCTGCTGCGAACGATCACGACGCCCTTCTTGCGGGCCTCGTCGAGAGCTGGCTCGACCGCGGGCCTGGCCAGGCTGCCGTCGCCGACGCCGGCATGCACGATCCCCTTGGCTCCGGCGCCGACAAAAGCGTCGATCGCGACCCGGTTCATGTTGGCATAGCCGTAGACGATATCGACTTGCGGCAGGACATCGAGGCTGGAGACGTCAAATTCGGAGTCCGCCGTGTGGCGGCGCGTCGATTGACGATAGAAGTACGGCTTGTTGCCCTGCATGTAGCCGAGAAAGCCGAGTTCCGGTGTACGGAAGGTGTCTGCCGTCGAGGTGTTGTTCTTGGTGACATCGCGAGCCGCGTTGATCTGATCGTTGAGAGCAACCAGCACGCCCTTGCCGACGGCCTCGTCACTGCCCGCGAGGATCACCGCGTTGAAGAGGTTGATCGGCCCATCCGCGCTGATCGCCGTCGACGGTCGCATTGCGCCGACGACGACGACGGGCTTCTTGCTCTTGACGACGAGGTCCAGGAAATAGCTGGTTTCCTCGATCGTGTCGGTCCCGTGCGTGATCACGATGCCGTCGACGTCGTCCTGCGCGAGCAGCGTGTTGACGCGCTTGGCAAGCTTCAGCCAGTAGTCATTGTTCATGTTCTCGCTGGCGATCTGGAAAACCTGCTCGCCCTTGACATTGGCCACCGTTTTCAGTTCGGGGACGGCATTCAGGAGGGTCTCTATGCCCACCGTGGCTGCGGTGTAACCGACCACGGTGGTGCTGCTCGCCCCGCTGCCGGCGATCGTGCCGCCGGTTGCGAGCACCATGACGTTGGGCAGTCCCGGGCCCCGCGCGTTCGCGGCTTCAAGTCCGATGAGCAGCGCGAAGAGCAAGCTCATTGCCGCGATGAAGTGATGACGCACTCGAGGTTGCCACATCTTGACGTCCCTTTCCTAGAAAGCCTTGTCGATGCGCCCCGCTTCGCTCAGCACCACATGATCGGTCAGTCGAGAGCTCCTGTCTAGGGCGACGCTTTCGGATGATTTGGTCTGGAAGCCGGCACACGCAAACACACACGCGAATGGCCGGGACAAGCCCGGCCATGTGGCAGTTCGTCTGGCGATTGCTCGCTAAAGCAGCAGCGAATTCGCGGCGCCTTACGCGCCCATCTCGCACTTCTTCATAAAGCTGTTCTTGGCGGCGCCGGCGAGCGGCTTGCCCTCGGCGCTGACGGCCTTGGGCGCGCAGGCTTCGGCTTTGCACTTCTTCATGAACGAGGTCTTGGCGGCGCCAGCCAGGGCCTTGCCGTCCTTGCCGACGGCCTTGCTTTCGCAGGTGTCCTCCGCGAAGGCCGAACCCGCTGTAAACGTGGCAACGATCGCAGCCAGGAAAATCCGCTTCATCATGATTGTCTCCCTAAACCAGAAATGGCACGCGGATTGGAGCCGGGAATCGTGGCGCAATCAAGCTGGATGAGCGCCTGCCGTCCGGTCTTCCTGGCGATTTTTCGAACGCGGGTTCGACGGGGCCCACGGTCTGCTGCACTGCTCGCTGACCGGGACGGGCGATCCTGCTAGCTTCGGGCGAGTTTAGCCGAAGGGAGATCGTGATGGAGACCCTGATTGCGAACATGCCGGATGCCGCTTCTGACCGGCATTCTCACCTGGTTCGGCCGCAAGACATGGAATGGCAGAAGACGCGCTTTCCCGGCTGCGAGGCCAAGACGCTGCTGTTCGATCGCAGCAGCGGTCTGATGACGGCCTTGATGCGCTTTGCGCCGGGATCGGTGCTGCCCGATCACGAGCATGTCGGCGTCGAGCAGAGTTATGTCATAGAGGGCGCTCTCGTCGACAACCAGGGACCGGCCAAGGGGATTGCCTGCAAGGCCGGCGAATTCATCTGGCGCGAGGCGGGCAGCCGGCATGCGGCCTGGTGCCCGGAGGGCGCCCTGATCCTGGCGATCTTCCAGGTGCCGAACAAGTTCTTCGAAGCCGACGGCCGCGTCGTCGATGCCGCCGGTCAAGATTGGGACCAAACGTGGGGGCACACCAACGCGCAACGGGCGGGGAGGCCGCGATAGGCGGCTCTTCGCAGCTCAACTGCCGTCATCGATGCTTCTGACGAGCATGGTGACCTGAACGGCGATCAGCCGCCGCATCTCCTTGCCGTTCCTGGCGGTTTCGCGCAGTCCCCGCATGCCGAACACCAGGCATCGCGCCAGCACCTCCGGCTCGATCGCTATCCCGGCGGCCTTCACCTGATCGCGGATGAGGTCGGCGACCAGACACTGGAAGTTGTCGTAGACCTTCCGAACTGCGGGGAAACGGAGGTCGAACAGATCTGCCGAATCGGGATGCGCCTCGATCAGGTCGAAGCCATGCGATCCCCAGGATTTGCAGGCGTGGAGCAGCTTGGCGTGAAGGCCGTCGAGGCGCGCGATTGCGGCCCTGATCTCCCGATGCTTCTGCTCGTCCATTCGCTGGATCACCGCCGCGAACACGGCATCCTTGTCGGGGAAGAGCAAATAGAGCGCCGGCCGCGACATTCCCGCCTTGGCGGCGACGTCGCCCATCGTCGTGCGGGCATGGCCGTAGCGGGAGAAGACCTCCGTTGCAGCCTCGACGGCAAGCGCCTCTTTCGAAATGCTGGAACGAGCCATGAGCCTCACAAGCGTTGGAATTGAACGTCGGGTCATATTGACAAGATATCAATAATTGTCAATTTGACGGAAGCGGCATGAGGCCACGAGAGGTTCTGCGAGATGAACGATGAAGCGCGACTGAAGATATGGAACACCTATCAGGCGGCGTGGGGACCCATCGATGACGACGAGCGGCGTCGGCTGCTTGAGCAAAGCGTGGCCGCGGACTGCGTGTATACCGATCCGGGCTCGCAGATTGAGGGACGTGACGCCTTGATGGCGCGCATCGGTCAAACCCAGCTCAAGTTTCCCGGCGCGCATTTCAGGAATGACAGCTTCCTCGAGCACCATGATCAGGGGCTTTTTCGCTGGACGATGTACGACGGCGCCGGTCGCGTGTTCGTCACGGGCGAGAGTTTTGGCCGCTTCGGCGACGATGGCCGCCTCGTTCAGGCGACCGGCTTCTTCGACGTGCCCGCTGCCAAGGCCTGAACGCCGGCCGGCGCGGCGGTCGATCCTGCCGCTCCCGACATCGCCCTCAGGCGCCGCGCGCGAGAAGCGCTTTGAAGTCCGCGCGTGCGCGCTGTGCTTCGGCTCGCGCCACCGCGGAGGCGTCGCCGAAGCCGAAATAGCCGTGGATCAGGCCGGGGCCTTCATGATGCTTCACCGGCACACCGGCGGCTTCCAGCGCGCGTGCATAGGCTGTGCCCTCGTCGCGGAGGGGATCGAACCAGGCGGTGGTGACGATCGCGGGCGCGACGCCGGCGAGCGAGGCCGCGCGTAGCGGCGAAACGCGCCAGTCGGTGGCATGCGAGGGATCGGCGAGATAATGGCCGCAGAACCACTCCATCACGGCGCGCGAGAGGAAGTAGCCTTCGGCATTCTCGGCGCGCGAGGGGAAGTGTGCGTTCTCGCGCGCGTCCGCATAACTCCCGAGGACGTCGGTTACTGGGTAGACCAGGAGTTGTGCGGCGAGCTTGATGCCGGCGTCGCGGCAGGCGATCGCGGTGGTGGCGGCGAGATTGCCGCCGGCGCTGTCGCCGGCAACGCCGAGGCGTTTTGCATCGGCGCCAAATTCCGCGACGCGGCCAAACACGTCGCTGACCGCGGCAAAGGCGTCCTCGAACGCCCCGGGAAAGCGCGTTTCGGGCGGGCGGCGATAGTCGACGGAGACGACGACTGCGCCAGTCTCGATCGCAAGGTTGCGTGCCTGCCGGTCGTGAGTCTCGAGGTCACCCGCGACCCAGCCGCCGCCATGGAAGAACACCACGGTCGGCGCCGGCGTGGTGCCAACCCGGTAGATACGTGCATCGAGCGGTCCGGCGCCGCCTTTCACCTTGATATCCGCGACGATGTCCACCGGCGGCGGCGTTATGGCCGCGCGTGAGGCAGCCAGTGCGCGCAAGGAATCGCGTGCGCTCTGTGGCGTCATCGTCTTGGCATCGCGCATCGGCAGCAGCGGAATGATCTGGGCGATGACGGGATCGAGCGGTGCGGCCATGTTGGGATCCTCACAGGGTTCTTGGTCTTGCTTGCGGGTTAGCATAGATATGGCGCGCCGCATCGGCAACGGCTCGCAGTTGCATGCCAGGGTTTGCGATGCCATGGGATGAACGGGCAGGGAGGTCTTGAGGTGGAATTCGAAACGCTGGTCCAGTCGCGCCGCAGCGTGCGCGGCTTCAGGAACGAGCCGGTGCCGCGCGCGGTGATTGAGGCGATCATCGACAGTGCCAAACGTGCGCCGTCGTCGATGAACACCCAGCCTTGGCATGTCCACGTGCTCACAGGCGGGCCGCTGGATCAGCTGCGCCGACGCAACATGGAGGAAATGGTTGGCGGCGCCAAAGTTAAGCGCGACATCGTCAGCCATGGCGAATACCAGGGCGTGCACCGGACGCGGCAAGTCGACGTCGCCAAGAAACTGTTCGGCGCGATGGGGATCGCGCGCGACGACAAGCCGATGCGGCAGGACTGGGTGCTGCGCGGCTTCCGCCTGTTCGACGCGCCGGTCTCGCTGGTCTTGACCTATGACCGCGTGCTCGATCCCGGCGCGGTCTGCCATTTCGATCTGGGCGCGCTCTGCTACGGCATCGTGCTCGCGGCCTGGGACCGCGGTCTCGGTTCGGTGATCAACGGGCAGGGCATCATGCGTTCCGACATCGTGCGCGAGGTCGCGAACATTCCGGAGGACGAGGTGATCATGACCTGCGTCGCGATGGGCTATCCCGACGACAACTTTGCCGCGAACGCCGTTCGCTCCGATCGCGAGGGCAACGACGATTTCGTGCGTTACGTCGGATTCGCCGAGTAGCGCAGGCAGAGGAGATTATTCTCTCGCCGAATTTTTTTTGGTGCGGACCGCTTGGCGGCCTCTTGCATTCTCGATCGTGCGGGAGGAACAATGTGCGGACTGAAAGGTTTGATGCTGGCGCGAGGGAATTGACATGCGGCGGCTCGCTAGCCTGGTTCGACGGTTCTTCGGCCCGCGAGTGCGGCGTCCGATCGATGATGATCCAAGTCTTCCTTTCACCCCCGAAGAGTTCGGCCGGATGATCCGCAGCGGCCGGCACGAGGACATGAAGCTGCTGGCCGAAGGGCTGGCCTGCCGGACCGCTCCGCGCCGCACCAGACACCGCGCCGCGCACTAGGCTGGGGTCGAGACGGGTTGCTGCGCTCATCTCGTGAGTGCGACCTGTCTGAACGCGGTCAGCAGTGCCTTTTCCAGCTTTCCACTCATTCCGCAGAGAATGTTATAAGCCTCTGCCCGCGGCATCGTTGGCTTGTAGTGCCGGTGCTCGATCAGGGCAGCGTAGATGTCCGAGATCGTCAGGATGCGCACGATATCGCCGATGTTCCCGGCGCAGAGCGCATCCGGGTAGCCGCTGCCGTCGAGAAATTCGTGATGATGCCGCACGGCATCGAGGATCTCCGGCGAGATATTGTCGTGGTCTTTCAGAAAATCGTAGCCCGCCACCGGGTGCGTCTCGATTATGGCACGTTCCTCCGGATCGAGACGGCCGGGCTTGTCGAGGATGGCAAGCGGGATCCGGGCCTTGCCGATGTCGTGGAACATGGCCGCCGTGTATAGCCGCTCCAGATCTAACCTGCCGACGCCAAGGCTCAGGCCGAAATCGATGGCGACGCCGGTGACGAGGAGGCAATGCTGATAGGTCCCCTCGTGATGGCGCCGCACCGTCGTGAGCCATTCCGACAGGCCATGCTGGGTGATGCGATCGGCGATCTGGCGGCCGGCTTCTCTGGCGCCGTTGACGTCGATCGGCTGGCCCGATGTCACCGAGGTGAACATCGATTCGATCGCGGTCGCCGCGGTCTCGGCCGCATTGTCCGGCTGCGCCGCGTGACCTGAGGAACCAGACGCCTCTTCGGCGGGATCAGCCAGCGCTACCAGCAACTTGATCTTGTCGATCGTCCCGGGAAGGACGAGCGTGGCCCCGAGCGCGTAGGCCTGCGAGATACTCATGTGAGAGGGGTGTTCGACCAGGAAGATGCGCTTGGTTGCCTTCGCGAGCTTTACGCCTCGTTTCTTGATGGCCGCAATGGTGTGGACATCACGCAATTCCGCACGGATGACGATCGCGAACGGCACCTGGGACAGCTTGGCTTCCGCGTCGAGCCGTTCGCCTGCGACGGCAAACTGCTGCTCGAGCATCGAACAGACGCTCGACAATTTGTCTGAAGAATCAGCCAGCACATGCACGAACGGGCGTGCCGCTTCCTTCTCTCGGATGCCGCCGTCGCCCTTGACGCGGCGGGATATAATTCGCGCGTTCTGCACGGTTGACCTGAATTATGCTGAGTGGATGGGCTGATGAATCCTTGGGGCCTATTTGCTCTGAGCGGCAGTCTGCGCGGCGGCTGCCGGTTTCCTCTTGCCGTCTGCGGTGACGAAGTGCACGCCGGCGGTGGTGCCGTCGATCCAGACCAATTCGCAGCGCCGGTAGGCGAGCCCCGTCGACGACAGCAGCAGGAAGAATTCCTTGGCCCGCAGAACGTCGAGCGTGCCCTCGACTTCGATCTTCGCACCGCTTTGCGATATGTCGAGCAGAACGCAGCTGCGCCGCCACGTGCCGTCCGAGCCCATCAGATTGACCGGCTGCTTGTGATCCATTTTCACGCGCTGCGCTTTGCGACCGTCGAACTTCATCGGCTAACCCCCATCTTCGCGCCGCGATTTGCCGGATCGCTCGTGTTGGCGCTTGCCGCTATTTCCCCCCATCGCACTGTCCATTGGCTGGTGGACAGAAGCAGCGTCTCGAAGATCCGTTGCGCGCGCTCGCGCCCGGCATAGGAGAGCCTTTTCCCGCTGCGGTTGCTCAGGATGGTAAGGGTGGTCTGCCAGTTCAGCCGCGAGGCCCGGCACGCCATGACCAGCCCCTCGCAATCGTCGTCGCTCACGACACGCTCGATGATTCGAGCGGCGCCCCAGAAAGCACCGACAGCGCCGTGAATAGGTTGGCCGTCTCGCCGCGGATCGCAAAACGGTTCACCGTGGAATCGTTGAGCTTGCCGATGCGGTTGAGGACGACAATCTCCGGCCTCGCGCTGGCGTAGTCGGCCCTGCAAGGCCGCTTTGGCGGAGCCGGCTCCGTTTCCGGCACCGGCGACGCGGCGAGCGGGTTGGGCGTGGCCGGTGCCTTCCGGGCTGGTGGGGCGGAGAGCAGCTTGCGCACGACCAGGTCGGGCGTGCCGGGCCGGAGCACCAGCGCCTTCGCGATCTCGCCGTCCTGGTCGGCCATGGCAATCAGCGCTGCATAGGCTGCGTCGGAGAATTTCGTTCCCGGGTTCTTGATCAGGGCAAGGCAGATCGGGCCGCCGTGCTTGATCAACGCTTCGGTCACGGTCGGCGCGATGTCGCTGCGGGCGGCGATCGCGCGTCGATGCCATTCGCCACGGGAGTCAATGACAGCCTCGAGATCTGCCGCGGAAAGTGCGCGCGACTTGAGCAACACAGGACATGCCACGTCCGGATTATCGTGCGAGGCGAGACGCCACAATGTTTCGGGAGGCGCGATGTCAAGCTCGGCGAGCGCCATGCTGAGCTGAACCAGTGCGCCGGTCTCGACCCGTTCCGTCAATCGCAGCAGAACACCGTCGACCACGTTGACGAGCAATTCCCGGCACTGGCCGCGGCTACCAGTGAGCAACTGCACCATGCCGGAGAGAATGCGTGCGCAACGCTCCGCCGGGCACGTTGCGACCGTCTCTTCCAATTCAGCGAGAATATCAGCAGGCGAATTTGCCATCATGGCAGGGGCCTGACCTAAAATTAATTTGGACTATCGAACTGCTTCTATTCCGCTCGACAAACGTTAATTTGAAATTTTGATTTTGCTCGTCTAGGTATATGTGCACCGCTGGCCACACGGGAAACGCTATCGAAAATTGGCGAGATTTGATGCGCCGGCTTGTCCTTGGACTTCGACGCTCGCCAACTGGTCAACATAGTTCGAAGTGATTCTTTCAGACTTAAGGGACACCGGAACGGGGAAGTTGGGCCGGCATCGTCGCCGGACGCGCGTGTGTTGCGACGCGAAGTTTCACATTTGCCATGAACAGAACTGATGATGCGCCGACGCTAGCGCCGAAGGTATTTCGTTTCACCGACGTCGATGAATTTCGAAGTGCCATACGAGGCCTGAACTTCGAGTTCACGCCTTTCGTACGGAGGATTTCGGCCGAGCAGACCATTCTGTCGCTGCCCGGCTGCGACGTGAATTTGACGCGGGCATTTCCGCGGGTCGTCGACGCACAGCTCGTCGAGAATTGTACCGCGATCGGATTCACGATGGACGATTTGGACGTGCCGGTTCGATTCAACGGCACGCAGCGCACACGACCCGTCATCGTCATCGGCAGCGGCGGCGCAACCTACACCACCATCGAGGAAGTGCCGCGGCAAATCGGCTCGGTGGTGTTCAGGCCGGAGGTGACGGATCGCGGCTGGCCACAAGCAGCCCTCTGCTTCAACATCTTCGAAACGACCGCCGCGGGCTTGAACCGGCTCCGCGGTGTGGTTCGGGAGGTGCTGGCAGCCGCTTCGGAGCCGGTCGATGCGCCCGACGTGCCGCTGAAGGCGGCCGCCATGAAGGAGACCCTGCTGGGGACTGTGGACGCAATTTTCCAAAGTATGGGTCCCGCGCGATGGACCCTGCGCCCCAATGACGAGCGCAACTTCAAGGTCTTTCAGGACATCCGCGCGCTGCTTTCCGACGACCTCTCCCAGCCCATCTACAGCGACGAGATCGCGCGCAAGCTCGGCTTGTCCGTTCGCACCATGCACGACGTCGTCCGCCGCTATCGCGGCATGAGCCTGCACCGCTATCTACGTCTGCGGCGGCTGTGGCTGGTGCGTCAGCGGTTGCTCGCCGGTGCCGACAGCGTCAAGGCCGTCGCGCTGGCGTTCGGCTTCTGGCATCTCGGCGACTTCTCCAGAAGCTATCGTGACAGGTTCGGCGAGACACCGTCGCAAACGCTCGAGCACGGACGGCGAACCTAGCGCGTCAAAACGTTGAGGCCGGCCTGCTGATCCGTGCTATACTACCGGCCATGAGCAATCGCATCCTCGTCCTCTACGGTTCCTACCGTTCCGACCGCATGGGCATACGCCTTGCGAATTTCGTCATCGATCGCCTGCGCGGTCGCGGCGACGACGTCGTGTTCATCGACGCCAAGGCGATCGGCCTGCCGATGCTCGATCGTATGTACAAGGAATATCCCAAGGGCTCCGCACCTGAGGCGCTGGAGAAGCTGGCCGGAGAGATCCGCGGCGCCGATGGCTTTGTCTTCGTCACCGGCGAGTACAATTGGGGCATCCAGCCGGGCCTGAAAAATCTCACCGACCACTTCCTCGAGGAGTGGTTCTGGCGTCCGGCCGCGATCGTGAGCTACTCGGCCGGCCGCCTGTCCGGCGCGCGTGCCTCGACCGCCTGGCACGGCACGCTGTCGGAGATGGGTATGGTGGTGGTGTCGAGCACCATCGGCGTCGGCCCGATCGCACAGACGCTGTCGGAGGCGGGCGAACCGATCGGCGAAGGCGGCAAGGCGTTGGAACGCTCGTTCCCGCGCTTCGCCGACGATCTCGCGTGGTGGATCGAGGCCGCCAAGGCGCAGCGGGCGCGCAAGGCGCCGCCTTATTGACGGTCCCGTAGCCCTGATGGAGCGCAGCGCAATCCGGTGCCGTCGGTGTTTGCGGCACGATTCCCGGATTACGCTGCGCTCCATCCGGGCTACGAATTTGGATGCTACGCCGACCTGACCTCGCCGAGGAAGCGGTCGAACTGTCCGGCGAGATCGCGCGACTGGGTCGAGAGCTGCTCGGCTGCGCCCAGCACCTCTCTTGCGGCCGTGCCGGTATCGTCGGCGGCGCGCTGCACGCCTGAAATGTTGGTGTTGACCTCCTGGGTGCCGCGCGCGGCCTCCTGGACGCTGCGGGCGATCTCCTTGGTCGCCGAGCCCTGTTCCTCGATCGCGGCCGCAATCGCGGTGCCGATCTGGTCGATTTCGCCGATGACGTCGGCGACGTTGCGGATCGCGGTGACGGTCTCGTCGCTCGCGGTCTGGATCGCCGAAATCTGCTCGGAGATTTCGGTGGTGGCCTTGGCGGTCTGGCCCGCAAGCGATTTCACCTCGGCAGCAACCACTGCAAAGCCGCGGCCGGCGTCGCCGGCGCGGGCAGCCTCGATGGTCGCGTTGAGCGCCAGCAAATTGGTCTGCTCGGCGATGCTCTGGATCAGCGTGACGACGTCGCCGATCTTCTGCGCGCCCTCGGCCAGCGCACGGGCGGTGTCGCCGGTGCGGCGGGCGTTGTCGACGGCGCGGGCGGCGATCTCGGTGGATTGGGCCACTTGACGGCCGATCTCCGAGATCGAAGAGGTCAGCTCTTCGGTGGCGCTCGCAACAGTCTGCACGTTGCTCGATGTTTGCTGTGAGGCGGCGGCGACGACCGCGGCCTGGCTGTTGGTCTGGGCTGCCGTCGAGGTCATCGACTGCGCCGTGCTTTCCATAGTGGAGGAGGCTTTTGACAGTCCGCCGACGAGCTCGGTGACCTTGGCTTCGAACGCGCGGGTGATCCCGTCGAGCGCCTGTGCGCGGCGCATCTTGCCGTCGTTCTCGGCCTGCTTTTCGGCCGCGAGGCTGTCAGCCCGGATCATGTTGTCCTTGAAGACCCGGACAGCCGCGGCCATCGCGCCGATTTCATCGGAACGTTCGGCGCCGGGAATCTCTTCCGCGACTTCGCCGTCGGCGAGCCGCGACATCCGCGTTGTCAGATTGACGATCGGGGCGCAGACGCGGCGGCGGACCGTGACGATGAGGCCGGCGCTGGCGATCAGCACGGCGAGAAGGCCCGCGAGAGCGATGGTGAAGCTGGTGTGGGCCGCAGTGGAGGCACCGGCGAGAATGTGCTCGGCGTTGTCGTAGAAGGCGTCGCGGACCTCGATGATGGTGCCGAGGCCGCGCTGCGTGGCGGTGTAATAGGTGTCCATGTCGTGTTCGTACTTGCCGCTGACCGCACCCTCCTTCACCAGCTTGAGCTCGCGGCCGAACTCTTCGATGTAGATCGCGTTGAATTTCTCCAGTGCGGCGGCGATGTTCGCCGGCGTTGCGGGATTGCCGCGCAGCTCCAGCAGCGACATCACGATCTGATCGTTGCGGCCCTGCGAGCGGCTGATCTCGGCCTTCTCGGTATCGGTCGCTGGTTTCTTGCCCCCGACGAGGTTCTTGTGCAGGCTGGAGTTGAAGCCGCCGACGTCGCGCAACGTCATCGCGATGTTGGCGTAGCTGGCCTGCCGGTAGGCGTCGCCGTTGAGGATCGCCATGCGGCGGACCTGCTCGTTGAGCAGCGCAGTCACGCTGGCGTTGAGCACGGCGTTGTCGGCGACGATCTTCTTGGCGGCGTCCTTGCGCGCCTCAGGCGGGCCCGACATCGCCTTGTCGATGGCCTCGCGCAGCGACGTGAATTTCGAATTGATGGCGTCGATGTTGCCGCCGGTGGTGTTGCCGTCGTCGAACGGGCCCGGCAGGTCCTTGCGCAGCGCGTTCATCCTGTCGCGGGCGGCATCGGTCTGCTTGCGCAGCTTGTCCTGTTCGGCCAGCAGCGCCGGGTCGACGGCGGGAGGGCCATAGAGGATGTTGGTGGAAAAGCCGCGCTCGGGATTGAGGTAGCGCGGGATGTCGCTGACGGCGCGGACGATCGCCAGCCGCCCCTGGGCTTCGGTGATTCGCTCCATCGTCTGGTATTTCGTTACGGCGACGTAGACGGCGAGGCCGCCGCCCACGGTCGAGAGCGAGACGATCGCGGTGGTCAGGAGCGTACCGATTTTCATGAGTCTGTCCGGCAACTGGCGCGGGAAATAATTTGCACGGACAATAGGCAGGCGATGTTAATCCCGGGTTTACGCTGGTGGCCGCGGTCACTTGGGCTGTCGGTCGAGGACCGCGAGGATATCGAGCGTTGCCTGATCGCCCTTGCCCGAAAAATACCGGGCGAGCGCCTGGTCGAAAACGGGTTCGTCGGACGCCGCGTCGAACAGCGTCATCGACGAGCGGAATTTGGCATCATCGGGCGCGCCGAGGATCGCGTTGATGGTCCGGCCTTCGACGGCAAGCACGAGGCGGGTGCATTCGATCAGGCGCGGACCGAGGATGGGGTGGGCGAGATAGGCCTTGGCCTCCGCGCGGGAGGCGATGGCGTAGCGCTGCGACATGGCGCTGAAGCCGAGGCCGGCGACCTGCGGGAAGACGAACCACATCCAGTGGCTCTGCTTTCGGCCCCGGGTCAGCTCCCCCTGAACGTCGCCATAGACCGGGTCCTGGGCCCGGACAAAGCGTTCTAGATCGAACGGATCGGTCACAAGATACCTTGGGATACCCCGGAATGGCTTGCCGGAGCCTTGCCAGACGCCTGCCGGCCCCGATTATGCCTAACTTTTGGCTCCCAATGTGGTAGCTGGTATAGAGTCTCCGGGTGGGGGTGGGTCCCCCCGGGGGTCGATTTTGGGGAGCTGATGGTTTCCGACCGGGCACAAGCCGAGAGGCTATTGTCGCGCCGCCGTATTGGGCGAGCCGAGACGATATTGCTGTCTCTGGCCGCCGTCGCGCTGGCACTAGGCGCTGCCGCCTGGGTCGCGGATATCGGCGCTCCGGCCTCGCTGGTCACCGCCGCACTGCCGCCGGCCAATGCGCCTTCGTTCGATGATCGTTTCGCTTCGGCGTCCGGCAATCCGCCCGCCCGCGAGCTTGGGCTGCGGACGCTGGAGCGCTCCGCGGTGAGTGCAGTCCAGCTCAAATTGCGCGACGCCAAGGCGATGCTCGCCCAGAAGCTCCAGGGCGATGACTGGCGCTCCACTCTGACCGACGACGACCGGCATATGTCCGAGGAGACGAGACAATCGCAGCGTGCTGACGCCATCCCGATGCCGCGCTCGCGCCCGCCCCAGGCCGACATCTCCGCCCAGATCGCCTCGAGCCAGGCTTATGCGGAGACCAACCCCCGGGTCGACAACCGCAACTTCTTCGAAAAATTCACCGACAAGATCAGGCTGGCCTCGCTGACGCCTGACAGCGGCCTGTTCGGCAAGGCGCCGGATCTCGCCGCGCTCGGTTACGATTCGCGCACCGCGGTCTACGACATCTCGGCCAAGGCGCTTTACCTGCCGAGCGGCCTCGCGCTGGAAGCGCATTCCGGCATGGGCGCGCTGATGGACGACCCGGAGCACGTCGACCAGCGCATGGTTGGCGCGACCCCGCCCGCGACCTACGACCTGAAGCCCCGCGAAAAACTGTTTCACGGCGTCCGCGCACTGCGCTTGACTCCCACCGAGGGCACCAGCGCGCTCGGCCGCGTCGGCCTGCTCACCCACAATTACATGCTCGGGCCCCGTGGCGACTCCAACGGCTGCGTGTCGATCAAGGACTACGATCGTTTTATGAAGGCCTACGATAACGGTGAGTTCAACCGTCTGGTCGTGGTGCCGAAGTTGAGCCCATCGGCGACCGCCTCGCAGCGCGCGAGCACCGAGTCCTGATATCTGCTCCTGATATTTGCCTGCCACGGCGGGGCTGCCGTTTTCCCTTCGTTAAGCCGTCATCGTGCAGAAGCAGCCCATGAGTGATCCGCAAAGTGAGTGATCCGCAAAGTTCCGAGACCCCGCTGCGCACGACGTTCAAGATCAAGCTGAACGGCGACACGCTGGCGATTGCGACCGTCGGCCAGGCCTATCAATTCCTCACCAATTTCAAATCGGTCGAGTGGATGGAATTCCGCTCCTTGCATGAAGATGCGGTCGCAGCGCTCGAAGGCGCCGCCGAGAACGCCATGCTCGTGGTGCAGGCGACCAACGCCGTGCGCGCGCTGTTCGTGAGCGCCAAGCTGCTCTGAGAGTGACGCGGTAGATATTTGGGGGATCCCGGGATTGCGCTGCGCTCCATCCGGGCTACCGCTCACAACTTGAACTCCGCTATAGGAACGGCAATAGCTCGCGAAGATCGCGCTCAAGCCGAGACGTTGAAACATAGTTCAGGGAGAGACCATCATGAAACGCCGTACGTTCCTCAAGGGCGGCGCCATGGCCGGCGCGACGACGCTGGTTGCCGCACCTGCGATCGCGCAAGGCGCGCCCGAGATCAAATGGCGCCTGACCTCCAGCTTCCCGAAATCGCTGGACACCATCTACGGCACTGCGCAGACCTTTGCGAAATATGTTGCCGAGGCCACCGATAACAAATTCCAGATCCAGACCTTTGCGGCCGGCGAGCTCGTCCCGGGCCTGCAGGCGCTCGATGCCGTCAGCACAGCCTCTGTCGACATGGCTCAGACCCCGCTCTATTTCTACATCGGCAAGGAGCCGGCGCTGGCCTACGCGACCGGCGCGCCGTTCGGCATGAACCATCGTCATCAGGAGTCCTGGTGGCATTTCGGCGGCGGCGCCGACCTCACCAACGAGGCGCTGAAGCCATTCAAGGCGCACGCCATCCTATGCGGCAATTCCGGCACCCAGATGGGCGGCTGGTTCCGCAAGGAGATCAAGACGGTCGACGATCTCAAGGGTCTCAAATTCCGCATCGCCGGCATGGGCGGTCATGTGCTGGCGCGGCTCGGCGTGGTCCCGCAACAGATCGCGGGCGGCGACATTTATCCGGCGCTGGAAAAGGGCACCATCGACGCGGTCGAATTCGTCGGACCCTATGACGACGAAAAGCTCGGCTTCCAGAAGGTCGCAAAATACTACTACTTCCCCGGCTGGTGGGAAGGCGGCGCCATGCTGCACATGATCGTCAACGACGAGAAGTGGGCGTCGCTGCCGAAGCAGTACCAGGCGATCGTCAACCAGGCCGCGTCGGCCGCGGGCGCCTGGATGCTCGAGAAATACGACAGCGTGAATCCGGCAGCGCTGAAGCGGCTGATCGCCAATGGCGCGGAGCTGAAGGCGTTTCCGCAGCCGGTGCTGGAGGCCTGCTACGCCGCGACCCAGGAGCATCTGAACGAGCTCGCCACCAAGAGCGACCTGTTCAAGCGCACCAAGGAAAGCCACGACGCCTATATGAAGGAGCTGCTGTTCTACACGCAGATCGCGGAGAATTTTTACGATAATTATCTGCTCGGCAAGATGCGCAACAAGACCTGATCGCGCAAACTCCCGTAGGGTTGGCAAAGGCGCACTTGCGCCGTGCCCACCACTGCTTGCATGACTCGCCATGGTGGGCACGCTTCGCTTTGCCCACCCTACAGCATCTATCGTGCGGTGAATTAAGCCGCGCCCAGACCCAGCTTCTCGTAAATGCGCCTTGCATAGGCGCCGAACGCGTCCGTCGTCTTGAGCGGCAGAGCCCGCGGGAAGGGCAGGTCGATCGGAAAATAATCGGCCATCTTTGCCGGGCCGGCGGTCAGCACGGCGCAGTGCGAGGACAGGAACACGGCTTCCTGAATCGAGTGCGTGATGAAGATGATGGTCTTGCCGCTCTCGCGCCAGATCCGCAGCATCTCCAGATTCATCTGCTCGCGCGTCAGCGCGTCCAGCGCGCCGAACGGCTCGTCCATCAGGATCAGTTTCGGGTCGTGAATGAAGGCGCGCGCGATCGCGGTACGCTGCTGCATGCCGCCGGACAGCTCTCGCGGATATTTCTGCTCGTAGCCGGCAAGACCCACCAGATTGAGCAGATCGCGCGCCCGCTCGCGCGCGGCCCTCATGGGAAGGCCGACGATCTCCGCCGGCAGCAACACATTGTCCAGGATCGTCCGCCATTTCAGCAGCAGCGCCTGCTGGAATACCATGCCGATGTCGCGGGTCGGATCGAACGGGCTTTTGGCATTGCCGATCTTCACCGTGCCGCCGTCGGCGCCGTGCAGGCCGGCCAAGATCTTCATCACTGTGGTCTTGCCGCAGCCGGACGGGCCGACCAGCGAGACAAGCTCACCCTCCTGCACGTCCATGGTGACGTCGGACACCGCCAGGAATTCGGCGCCGCCGCTACGATAGATCTTGCGGACGCCTTGCAGGCTGATGAAGGGGTTTGAGCTCATGCCAGCCATTTGTTCAAGTTTGCGGCCACGAAGGCGTCGTCGCTGAGATCTGAATGCTCGCGAGTGACGCGGTCGATCTCGTCCTTCTGGCCGGGACTCATGCCCTCGTTCGGATCGAGGCACCACAAGCCCTGCATCAGGCCCTGCCGTCGCAGCACCTCATGGCAGCCGGCGATGCAACCGTGAAAATCGTTGGCGACGTCGAAGAAGGCGCTGTTGCAATCGGTGACGCGGGCATCGAGCGCGAGCAAATCGGCCGGGACGCTGTCCTTGTGCCGTGCCGCCTTGCAGCGCTCGAATTGCTTGATCGCGCTCGCCGTCCAGACCGACCAATGGCCGAGCAGACCCCCCTTGAAGTAGGTCCGCGTGGTGATGCCGTTGTCGCGGAGGTCGAACGGCAGCATCAAATCGAGCAGGATGTGGTCGTCATTGCCGGTATAGAGCGCAACGCGGTCGAGCGCGCCAGCCGCCGCGACGCCGCGCAGAACATCAAGGGTCCTGTAGCGGTTGAACGGCGCGATCTTGATCGCGATGACATTGTCGATCGCGGCAAAGCGCTGCCAGAACCGGCTCGACAGGACCACGCCGCCGACTGCCGGCTGGAGATAGAAGCCGACCAGCGGAATCTCGGCCGCGACCGCTGTGCAATGCGCGATGATTTCGTCTTCGGAGGCGCTCTTCATCGCAGCGAGACTGAGGAGCCCTGCGTGGTAGCCGATGTCGCGCGCGGTGAGGGCTTCAGCGGTGGCCTGCTGGGTCGGGCCGGCAAGGCCCGCGACCAGCGCCAGCGGACGCTTGGTCCAGTCCGCCGCCGTCTCGGCAGCGAGCTCCAGCACGGGACGATAGAGGCCGACATCGCGGATCGCAAACTGCGTGGTGTGCACGCCGACAGCAAGGCCGCCGGAGCCGGCGTCGATGTAATAGCGCGTCAGCGCGCGCTGATGCGTTTTGTCGAGCTGGCGTTCGGCGGTGAGCGCGAGGGGATGCGCTGGCAGCACGGTGCCGTCGGCGATCAGCTTGCGGATATCGCTGTTGATCTGACTGTGGTGCATGATGTCCTATCCGAATTCAGGGCCGGCGACGGCGAATGGCATGTCCTCACCCGCGGCTGTGGCGGGGCCGAACCGCATGCGCTGGAACGGCCGTTCGATGCTCCAGCCCGACGCGGTCAATCCGTCAGGGAACGCGGCTTGCGACGCGACAGCGTCGAGCAGCAGCGGCCCGGTTTCCGATCGTGCGATGGCATCCACCAGGGTCAGCGCTGCTGCCGTGTTGTCGGCAAATAGCGGGCCGATATGGCGCGCGGTGCGTCCGTCGCGAACCAGCGCGATGGCTCCGTTCGCGGAGACGATGCGTGAGCCGGGACGCCGAGCGAAGTTGGAGAGCAGGGCGGTTCGATCGAAACCAGTGGCGCGCCGGTCACGCATGCGGAGCGCGTCGAGCGTCGCGGATGAAGGTGCCTGCCCGGACATTGACGCGGGTTTCACCAGTTTGAGGCGGCGCAATTGCAGGGTCGGCGTGAACCCGAGCGGCCCATAGACGGCAGCACCATCCGGCGTTGCGTCAAGCCAGCTCGTCAGGCCGTTCCTGCGGGCGGTTTCCAGGCAGGCATCGACGAGGCGCGTTGCAAGGCCGCGGCGGCGATGGGTGCCTGATACCAGCACCATGCTGATCCAGGCATTTTTGCTGGAGTAGGGCAGCAGGGCCGCGGTTGCCACCAGCCGTCTGCCGTCACGGATGCCGAACACGATTCCATCGTGCAGGAAGATGCGCCAGTCCTCCTCGGTCTGGTTCCAGCGTGCTTCCGTCGACAGCACGAGCCCGGCGATCGCATCGTCGACGCCGAGCTTAATGATGGCCGGCTCGTCAGTAGCGTCCATCGCGCACCTCGTATTTGGTGGGCTTGCCGAGGCTCGGCATGGCGCGGGACACCCAATCCGCGGTCCAGGCGATCAGCTGCTCGGTGTCGACGACCGGCAGGCCGAACAGCTCGACGGCCTTGGACGTGTCCGTCAGCCACGCCGTCGGCTGTTCGTTTCCTGTCAGCACCGGCGCGCGGCCGAACCTGGCGCCGAATCGTGCTGCGAGGTCGCGTACCGCCAAGATCTCGTGGCCGCTGACATTGATCGGCGAGGTCGGCGTCGTGCAATGCGCGAGACAGCGCAGCGCCTGGGACGAGGCATCGCCCTGCCAGATGAAATTGACATGGCCGATGCTGACGTCGATCGGCGTGCCCGTGAGCACTTTCGATGCGATGTCGTGGAGCACGCCATAGCGCATGTCGATCGCGTAGTTGAGGCGGAACAGCCGCCCGGGCGTTCCGAATTTGCGCGAAAAAAACTCGAACATGCGCTCGCGGCCGACGCAGGATTGGGCGTATTCGCCGGGCGGGTTCGGCGCCATGTCCTCGCGCGAGCCTTTGCCGTCGACGGGGACGAAGGGATAGATGCAGCCGGTCGAGAACGCCACGATCCGCGACGAGGGGAAGGCCTGCGCGACCAGCGCCGGCACGTGCGCATTCATCGCCCAGGTCAGCGACAGATCGCCCTCCGCGCCGAATTTGCGGCCGGCCATGAAGACGATATTGGGCGCCTTCGGCAGCGTCTGAATCGCGGTCTCGTCGATCAGGTCGCAATTGATGGTCTCGACGCCACGCCCGTGCAGCCAGTCCTTGACGCCGGCGTCGCTGAAGCGGGCGACGCCAATGACGCGGCGATCGGGCGCTGCGGCTTTGGCAAGCCCCGCCAGCGTCGGCCCCATCTTGCCGGCGACGCCAAGGATCATGATGTCGCCCTCGACCCTGGCGAGGTCGTCGATCAATGCCTGGGTCGGCCGGCACAGGAGATCGTCGAGCGCAGCGATATCAGGGATGGTCTTCGGCAGTGTC
Organism: Bradyrhizobium sp. MI1.3; assembly: GCF_055811695.1. Lineage (NCBI taxonomy): Bacteria > Pseudomonadati > Pseudomonadota > Alphaproteobacteria > Hyphomicrobiales > Nitrobacteraceae > Bradyrhizobium > Bradyrhizobium sp. MI1.3. The sequence continues at coordinate 29,703 of NZ_JBVVPQ010000005.1, forward strand.
TGGCGGGTCAGGAGCATGGTTGTGGTCCCTGGTCTTGGCTTTGCCGTTCAAGTCGGTGTTGCGTCGCCGACCACGAACATGCGTTCGAGGACGAGCACGAAGCCGTAAAGCGCGACGCCGAGCAGCGTCAGCAGCACGACGGCCATCACCATCGCGGGCGTGTCGAGCGACGACTGGACCTGGATCATGAGGTAGCCGAGCCCGCGCTCGGAGGCGATGAACTCGCCGACGATGGCGCCGGCGACCGCGAGGATGGCGCCGACCTTCATGCCGGAGAAGATGTAAGGCAGCGATCCCGGCAGCTGGATCTTGCGGAACAGCGTCCAGCGCGAGCCGCGCAGCGATTTGACCAGGTCGAGCAGATCCGGCTCGACCTCGCGCAAGCCCCGCGCGGTGGTGAGCAGGATCGGAAAGAAACAGATGCTGAAGGCGATCAGGATGTTCGGCACGATGCCGTAGGAGAACCAGACGATGAGGAGCGGGCCGAGCGCGACCTTCGGGATCATGTTCAGCGTCACGAACAGCGGCAGCAGCACGAGGCTGATCAGCGGCGCCCAGCTGAAGATGACGGCCAGCGCCACGCCGACGAAGGCGCCGAGCGCAAAGCCGCCGAGTATCTCGATCGCCGTCACCAGCGTATTGGCGCCCCAGGCGTAGCTCGCGGTGCCCAGCGTCTGGATTGTCGCGAGCGGCGAGGGCAGGATGAACTTCGGCACGTGGAAGGCATCGACCAGGACCTGCCAGAGCACGAGCACGGCGAGGTGCACGATCAGGACGATCGCAAAGCTGCGCGTATTGCGGGCGCCGTCTCCTGCCACCAGTTGCTCCCTGTTGCCAGCGGCCACCTTGCCGCTGGTCGCAAGCCTAACCGGCATCGAGGGAAGTTTCAACCAGTTGGTTGATTACGGCCGGAGCGAATGCAGCACGAGATCGGCGACGTGCCGACGGCGGGCGCGGCGCGCGGCCCGGCTCGACAGGTCCTTGCCGAAGATCGCCGAGAGCGTCGGTGTGTTGGAGAGATAAAAGTAGCTGAGGCCCGCGATGGAGATATAGAGCTGGATCGGGTCGATTCCCTTGCGGAACATGCCGGCGCGGACGCCCTCGTGAAGGATGTGGGACACGCTCTTCACCAGCGGTGAATGCATCGCCTCCAGCCGCGTCGAGCCGCGGACGTGGCGGGCACCGCCGCGGTTCTCGTCGTTCAGAAGCACGATGAAATCGGGGTTTGTCGCCAGGTAATCGAACGAGGCTTCGATCAGTTTCCGGATCGCCTTTTCCGGCGGCAGGCCTTCGAGATTGAGCTGGCGTTCCTGCTCGCGGATATCGGCGTAAACCCATTCGAGCACGGCGAGATAGAGCGCGTCCTTGTCGCCGAAATAATGGTAGACGAGCTGCTTGTTGACGCCGGCGCGCTCCGCGATCTCGTCGACGCGGGCGCCGGCAAAGCCGTGCCGGGCGAACTCCTCGCGCGCCGCGGTGAGCAGCTTCTTGCGTGTGGCGACCGGGTCGCGCCGCTGCGGCACGGTGTCGCCTGAACGTTTTGCGGGCATTTCCAACCAAACAGTTGACAAGTTGAGGGCGGCCTTGTTGCATTGGTATCCTCACAGGGGGAGAGCGACAAGCCGGGTCGCGGGCAACGAGGAGAGATGCGATGAAGCGTTTGCAGGCGGCGGGCTCGGCCCTGGCTGTGGCCCTGATGCTCGGATCACCAGTCGTGCCCGCGACCGCGGGCGAAGCGGTCAATCTGATCCTGAACTGGGCGCCGACGGCCGATCACTCGCCCTATTATTACGCCAAGGCGCAAGGCTGGTACGAGAAGGCGGGCATCGATCTGACCATCGAGGTCGGCAAGGGCTCCGGCGTCTCCGCCGCAAAGGTCGGCTCCGGTGGCTCGCCCTTCGGCGTCGCCGATCTCGCCACCATGCTGGTGGCGAAGAGCAAGGGCGCTGACGCTGTTGCCGTAATGAGCGTCTACGCCAACACCGGCCAGACCTTCTACTGGCTCAAGAGCTACGGCGTGAACGGGGTGAAGGATTTTGCCGGCCACAAGATCGGCAATCCGCCCGGGGACGCCTCGCGCGTGATGTGGCCGGCTTTCGCCAAGGCTGCAGGGCTTGCACCCGACTCTGTCGGCTTCGTCAATGTCGGGCCGACCGCGAAGATCGCCGCGCTGAAGAGCCATACCGTCGACATCATCAGCGACTTCTACAACGAGCACGATTTGAAGGTGATCGAGTTCGGAAGCGATCTCGGCTACGTCAACTGGAAGGACATCGGGCTCAACCCTTACGGCAATTCGCTGATCGTGAACGGCGGCTATCTGCAGAAGAATCCCAAGCTGGTCGAGGAGTTCGTGCGCGTCACGCAAAAGGCCTTTGCGACCTGCGTCGCCGACGCCGCACCCTGCCTGAAGGCGTTGCTCGACCAGGTCTCCGGTCTCGACAAGGAGAACCAGGAGCGCCAGTGGGAGCGCATCAAGTTTTTGATGACGGATGAGTTCACCACGACGAAGGCGCTCGGCTGGATCGACGGCGAGCGGATGAAGAAGGACTACGAACTGGTCCAGACCTATCTCGGCATGGAAAAGCCGTTCGACGTCACGACGGCGTTCACGACCAAGATGCTCGATCCCGCCGTCAAGATGGATGCGAGCAAGGTGAAGAAGTAGGGGGCGAAGAGCCGTCGCGCCGCCCCACACACCGGTGTCATGCCCCGCGAAAGCGGGGCATCCAGTACGCCGCGGCCCGTCGATTGACCCACAACCGTCTCGGAGTACTGGATCGCCCGCTTTCGCGGGCGAGGACAGTTGGGACGGGCACGTAACCCACGGAGAAATTAACCGGCCATTAACCATATCGGCGGCATCGTTAACCATTCAATAACAGGGAACGAGTCGGCCGCTATGGAGGCTGCAGTAAAACCTCAACGCCAAATGGTTCGCCTGCGCGGGCGCTCCTATGTGGCCTTCGTGTTCGTGCCGACGGTTCCCATCCAGGACTGGCTGCAGGAGATCGACACCACCATCGCGCGCTCGCCGGGCTTCTTTGCCGGCCGCCCCGTGGTGATCGACCTGTCCTCGGTCGATCTCAGCCAGTCCGGCATCGGGCATCTGCTCACCAGCCTTCAGGACCGCAACATTCGCGTGCTCGGGATCGAGGGCGTGGAGGAGGGCCGGTTGACCCCCATGATGCCGCCGCTGCTTTCGGGCGGGCGGAGCTGCGTCATCGAACCGAGCGCTCCCAAGAAGGTTGAGGCGAAGGTCGAGACCAAGCCGACCTCCTTGCTGCTCGAAAGCCCCGTTCGGTCGGGCCAGACTGTGATCTTCCCCGAAGGCGACGTCACCATTCTCGGCTCGGTCGGCTCCGGCGCCGAAGTCGTCGCCGGCGGCTCCATCCACATCTACGGCGCGCTACGCGGCCGCGCCATGGCGGGCGTGAACGGTCACACGAGCGCACGCATCTATTGTCAGAAGATCGAGGCCGAACTGCTTGCAATCGATGGCTTTTACCAGACCGCCGACGATATCGACGCGGCCCTGCGCGGCAAGCCGGCTCAGGCCTGGCTCCAGGGCAACACCATGCGAATTACTGCGCTGAACTGACCAGAAGGAGATTTCAGAGATGGCCAAGGTACTGGTCGTGACGTCAGGCAAGGGGGGCGTCGGCAAGACCACGACGACCGCCGCACTGGGGGCTGCGCTCGCGCAACGCGGCGAAAAGGTCGTGGTTGTCGATTTCGACGTCGGCTTGCGCAACCTTGACCTCGTGATGGGAGCCGAACGCCGCGTCGTGTTCGACCTCATCAACGTGGTGCAGGGCGTCGCAAAGCTGCCGCAGGCCCTGATCAAGGACAAGCGGTTGGAGAACCTCTGGCTGCTGCCGGCCTCGCAAACCCGCGACAAGGACGCGCTGACCGAAGAGGGCGTGGGCAAGGTCATCGATGATCTGCGCAGCCGTTTCGACTGGGTGATCTGCGACAGCCCGGCCGGCATCGAACGCGGCGCCTCCATGGCGATGCGCTTTGCCGACGAAGCCGTGATCGTCACCAATCCCGAAGTCTCCTCGGTGCGCGATTCCGATCGCATCATCGGCATGCTCGATTCGAAGACGGTGCGGGCCGAGAAGGGCGAGCGGGTCGAGAAGCACATTCTCATTACCCGCTATGATCCCTCGCGCGCGGCGCGCGGCGAGATGCTGACCATCGAGGACATTCTCGAAATTCTTGCAACACCCTTGCTCGGCATCATCCCGGAGAGCCAGGACGTGCTGCGCGCCTCCAACGTCGGCACGCCCGTGACGCTGTCGAACGCGGAAGGCGCACCGGCGCGGGCCTATATCGACGCCGCCCGCCGGCTGTGCGGCGACACCGTGCCGATGCAGGTGCCGACCGAGCGCAAGGGCTTCATGGACCGCCTGCTGCGACGGAGGGCCGCATGAGCATGGGTCTGCTTCGGCTTCTCCGCGGCAACAAGGCCTCTGCACCCGTCGCGCGCGAACGGTTGCAGATCCTGCTTGCCCATGAACGCGGACTGCGCGGCCAGCCCGACCTGCTCGGTGTGCTGCGTGAGGAAATCCTCGCGGTCGTTTCCAGGCACGTCACGCTGGACCCGACCAAGGTCATCGTCCGGCTCGATCGCGGCGACGAGGTCTCGACCCTCGAGGTCGATATCGAGGTGCCCAACGATTTCGAGCGCAAGCGCGCGGCGGCCGGCTAGGGACCTCGGCCGCGACGCTTCAAATTTGGGGTGGGTGAAAAGGCGGTCCGCTGGGCATAGCGGGCCGCCTTTTGCGCGCCGACGGGAACGCTGCGGAACGAGGTCAGGGCTCAATCGTTGTGAAAACCCGCGGCGGCGCGATGCACCGCGGTTTCGTCAAACGGGAGAACGCCCATGATGACCGAGGTCCAGGTCCACACCGTCGCGCGCCAGATGCTGGAACAGCATGGTTTTGCTGCGATCGCGAAGGCCGCCGAACAGGCCAGGGCTTGTGAGGACCGCGGCGAGGGCGATGAGGCCAAAGAGTGGCGTCACATCGCCGACGCGATGAAGATCATCCGCGGTCCGCACCAGAGCTGACACCCTCGCGCGTCAAGGTTCCCCGCCTTCAACGCTCCCCGCGGTCGGCGCCCTGCGGCGACGTGCGATGCTGCGTCTGCGGCTGTGAGCGCTCGCCGGTCTCCTTGCAGGGGAGCGGCTCCCACGAGCCGTCCGGCGCCTGCTGATAGGCGCTACACGATGAGGACGAGGTCGATTTGTCCTCGCCCTTCTGGGCGTCGGAATTCTTCGCCAGCACGGGCACGGTCGTCACCGTTGCGAGGGCAAACGCGACGGTAAGGAGGACATGGTTGATCCGCATGGGGCTCCCCTGTTCGAATTCGAAGAGAGCCGCATGCTGGCGAGGATTGTGACGATTATTGGCCGAAGCAAAAGTTCTGGCACAGCGTGCTTAACGCCGCGCGATGAGCGCTAACCGCCCTTGCTGCGGATCAGGCCGGCGAGGTTGGTCTTCTGGGCCTCGCACCAGCTGGGCATGCCGAGGCGGCGTTGGTTGAGGTCGGTCGCCTGGGTGGCCACCGCGACCTCGGCCATCAGATCGTCGTCCTGCTTCTCGCCCAACTTGCCGCCGGTGTGCATCCAGGCGATCGCCTTGCGGACCTTCTCGGTGGTGCCTTCGGGCAGCTGCATCTGCTCCGCCTTCTGCACCAGATCCTGGTAGACGATATCGGTGGCCGGACATTCGACCTTGGCGGCGAAGGCCTGCAAGACCAAGGTGACATAGGTCGAACGTGGATGGTCGGCCGCTTGGGCCGGCGCCGCCAGCAGCAACAGGGCCGTCATGAGAAAACCAGTCCGCATCCTTGGTACCTCCCCGAATTTTCGGGAAGGCTAGCGGCTGCCGCGCCGCTCCGCAATGGGGCTAGCGTGCGACCGCGAAGACGGCCGGCGAGCTAGCGCCGCCAGGCCGGCACCGGATCGAGCGGCGTGCGGTAGACCTCGTTGTGATCGCGGTCGGTGACGCGCACAGCGCAACCCTTGCTTTGCAACTCGGGCTTCACCTGCGACAGCTCGGTGGCCAGTTGGACGGCGCGATCGGAGGCGACCTCGATGTCTTCGAGGATGATACCGCCCTGGTTCTTGAACTCTTCACCAACCACGAGATCGAAGGAATAGTAAGGCATCCGAATTCCCCGGTGTGACGAATTGAGCTTCGGCTTTCAACACATGAGCGATGGTACCACTGAGTCGATGTTTATCGAATGAAAGCCGCGCGCAATCTCTGTGCTTATGGCGCAGAAATGATGTGCAGCATTCAAGCGTGTTAAGATTTTATTAAATATGTCGGCGTGATCATCAGGCATGGAATTGCAGCAGAACCGGGCTCCGGGAACCGGCAGCTGCAAGAGAAGGCCGCCGGCATAGATCCCGACGGCCTTTTCTCTTCATGGGAAACGATGGAAGCATCGCTTCCCCGTAGTCACCCGGATTCAACACGCCACATCGACTCGGACACCATCGCTGGCGCGACGCGTCGTGTCCTCGCGTGACGATCGTTCAGCGCAGCGGCATTGGCGGGCGTACGACAGGTCCATCGTCGTCGGCAACGGCTTGCGTCGTTGTCACAGGTGCAGCTGGCGGTGGGACCGCGGCAGCCTGCGACGGCGGCGGCGGAGCGAGCGGCGCGGGCGAATAAGCCGGCATGTAGGTGTGCGACACGACCGGCTTCGGTTTGCGAACCGGCGCCGTCGCAGGCCGCGGCGGCAGCACGGACATTTGCGCGCGCGGATCGACGCGCGGCTTCGCATCGGCCACCGGCTTCGGCGCGGGCGGCTTCGTCATCTCGCGTGCCATCTGCTCCTGCCCGGCCTTCAACTCGGCGATGTTGGCCTTGAGCTGCTCGATCTGTTGCGCCATCGCGGCGAGATCGCGCGTCATCGACTGCACCGATTGTGCAGGATCGGATTGTGTTGCCGTGGGCACCGCTGCTGCAACCTGGGTTGCGGGCGGAGCCGCAGATTGATCTGTCGGTTGATCCGTTGCGGCCTGATCCGTTGCGGCCTGGTCCGCAGGTGGCGCGGCCTGCGCGGCGGCGACCGGTGCCGTCTGCGAGGTCGAAGGCAGCAGCGACGCCAATACCGGCGTCCATTCGGCGAGCATCTGTCTTGCGGTGTCGCCGTGTTTCTCCCAAGCGATAGTGGCGGCCGCACTTCCGCCCGCAAACAGCATCGTGACGAACGCGCCGCGCAGCCATTTGCCAGCCGAGGAGCGCTTCTGCCGGCTGAGACCATCACCGGCCGCGACGCGCACGGCAGTGTCGACCGAGGGCGCTGCCGCCTGCGGCTCCGCGACGGGACTGAACTTCGGCTCCGGATTCATTCTGGACTTCAGCGTGAACGCCGGATCTATTTTGGGTTCCGGGCGGGCCGTGATCTCAGGCGCGACGCTGAGAGGGCGCGAGGCCAGCACAATGTCAGGCGAAATCTGCACCGCGTCGTGCGGGTCGTTGTTCGTGACCGTGTCCTTCACGATCTCATCGACGATTTGCCGAGAGTTCAGCGTCGCGAGCATCGCAGCTCCTTTGAAGCCCGGGTGTTTTGAAGCCCGGGCGTTGAGTAGTTGAAGTGTTGGCCGTCCGCATTCGCGCGAGCAGATCCGTTGAGGTGAGCCCGTCCAATTCCCCGAGGCCCAAGCCATGACGCACGAGTCCAGCCGGGTTTGACCAAAGCAAGGCGAGGGGATGGAGACTGTGCGACGCTCTTGCGCCCTTTGTGGTGATGGAACCCGCCTCAGAAAACACGCGTACGTGTTCCACAATGCCTTGTTTTCAGCACGATTTTGGCAGCATCTGGTGTTGCTGGGGGTGCTGCTATCGCTATCGGGGCCGGCGGTGCCAAGATCCTTATTCGTTCTATTCGTTGTTGCCATGCTCCCGTTGGGCGGCTGCATGCAGACGACGCTTTCGCCATCGACGGACGCGAGCATGACGCCGCGCGACCGGCAGTTACTCGCGCATACGCCGTACGCGCAAGCGAACGTGCCCGAGCAATATCTTCGTCATATCGTCGATTATCCGCGCAAGGAGCAGCCGGGCACGATTCTGGTCGATACCGATGCGCGCTATCTCTATTTCGTGCTGCCCGACGGCAAGGCGATTCGCTACGGCGTTGCGGTCGGCGAGGAAGCCATGGCGTTCTCCGGTGTCGCGCGGGTCGGTCGTCTAGCGGAGTGGCCGGACTGGGTTCCGACGGCGGACATCCAGGCGCGGCTCGGACCCTATCCGGCGCGCGTGCCCGGCGGTCCCGCCAATCCCCTGGGTGCGCGCGGCATCTATCTCTATGCCGGCAACAAGGACACGCTCTACCGCATCCACGGCACCAACCAGCCGGAATATATCGGGCAGGCGATCTCGTCCGGATGCATCCGGATGCGCAACGAGGACGTGATCGATCTCTATGACCGGGTGAAGCTCAATTCAACGGTCGTGGTGCTGCCGCCCGGACAGAACGCGCAAGTCGAAGCGCAGCCCAGCTGGCGCGGGTAGGTCGCCCTAATTCTCGGGACGGGCAATGCGCCATTGCAGCGTCGTGGCATTGCCATTGGCCTCGCCCGGCGCCTTGTCGGCCGGCGAGGTGTAGAGCGGGCGATAGCGATATGCCCACATCTTGCTGCCGTCGTTACGGTTGATCACGGTGAAGTCGCCGACCGCCTTGGCATCGGCCGTTGCGGGCAGCGGCACCCAGCTCTCGACACATTTGCCGTTGCAGTTCGACGTCTTGCCGGTGGTATCGCGCTCGTAATAGTAGAGCGTCATGCCGTTGAGGTCGACGAGCGTGGGGCCCTGCTTGGTCAGGATGACTTTCGCCGGTGAGGTCGCGGGCTTCGGCGGAGGAGGGGCATCGCCGCCGCCATGGCCATTCGCGAGCGCCGGAGCGGTCGAGAGCGCGATGGCCGCCGCCGCAATGAGGAACCTGAACATCCGAAACTCCAGACCGGCAAAGTTAATCGCGCGTTAAACGCCGAATGCGGCGGACCCTAACAGCCGAAGGTTAGTTCCAGGTTTCGCGACATTGCGACAACGACCGGTACAATTACGGGGGTTAGGCCTGCGCTTCGCGCAGCGGGGCGCGGCTGAGCTCGTTGCCGGCGGCGATGGCCTTGTGCAACAGCCGCATCAGATCCTCACTTTCTTTCGCGCTGAGGCCGCGCAGCATGATGCGTTGCGCGGATTCGACGGCCGGCGTGATCTTGCGCAGCGTGCGGCGGCCTTCGTCGGTGATCTCGAGCTCGCGGGCACGACGGTCGCGGCGCGAGGCGCGGCGCTCCGCGAGCCCCTTCTGCACGAGGCGGTCGATCACGCCGGTGATGGTGGTGCGGTCGTAGGCGATCAATCCTGCGAGCGTCACCTGGTCGAGGCCCGGGTTGGCCTTGATGGTCGCGAGCGCGGCGTATTGCACCGGCGTGAGGTCGAATCCGGCATCGCCGACCTCGGCCAAAAACACCGCCACCGCGATCTGCTGGAACCGGCGCGCCAGATGTCCGGGCATGTCGTTGTTGTCTTTCACCGAATTTCTCCGTTGGGGCAGGACGGCCGGGATCGTTGACAAGTATACTGATAGTCAGCATACTGAGCAATATCCAAACAGAACGTTTCCGGGAGAGGTGCTCATGCAATTCCATCTCAATGGATTTCAGCCGGGCGACCCTGAAATCGCCGATCCCGCCGCGCGCATTCAGGCTTCGGGCGCAACGGGGGGCGTTCCTGACGAGGTCGATGTCCTCATCGTCGGCTGTGGCCCTGCGGGCCTGACGCTCGCTGCCCAGCTTGCGCAGTTTGCTGACATCAAGACCTGCATCGTCGAGCAGAAGCCGGATCGCTTGCTGGTCGGGCAGGCCGATGGCATCGCATGCCGCACCATGGAGATGTTCCACGCCTTCGGATTCAGCGAGCGCGTCCTGAAGGAAGCTTGTTGGGTGAACGAGACCACGTTCTGGAAGCCGGACGAGCGGATGCCGGAAAACATCGTCCGCAGCGGCCGGGTGCAGGACGTCGAGGACGGTTTGTCGGAATTCCCGCACGTCATTCTCAACCAGGCGCGCATCCATGACGGTTTTCTCGACGTCATGCGCAAAGCGCCGGCCAGGCTCGAGCCCCATTACAGCCGGCGCCTGCTGGACCTTCAGGTCCATTCCTCCGCGGGGCCCACCGACCATGCCGTGACGGCGCGGCTCGAACGGGTCGACCCCGAGAACGAGGGCAAGATAGAGACGATCAAGGCGCGCTACGTCGTCGGCTGCGACGGCGCCCGCAGCATGGTGCGCAAATCGATCGGTCGCGAGTTGCTCGGCGATTCCGCCAATCATGCCTGGGGCGTCATGGACGTGCTGGCGGTGACCGATTTTCCCGACATCCGCTTCAAGGCCCTGATCCAGTCGGCGAAGGACGGCAGCCTGCTGATCATTCCGCGCGAGGGCGGCTATATGGTCCGCCTCTATGTCGAGCTCGCAAAGCTCGACGTCGGCGAGCGCGTCGCCAATCGCAACATCACCGCCGATGACGTGATCGCGAAGGCGCAGCGGATCCTGAAGCCGCATATGCTCGATGTGAAGGAGATCGCGTGGTGGTCGGTCTACGAGATCGGCCAGCGCCTGACCGACAAGTTCGACGACGTGCCGGAGACCGAGATCGCAGCGCGTCTGCCGCGGATCTTCATCGCCGGAGATGCCTGCCACACCCACAGCCCGAAGGCGGGGCAGGGCATGAACGTCTCGATGCAGGACGCCTTCAATCTCGGCTGGAAGCTCGCTGCCGTTTTGCGGAAGCAGTCTGCGCCGAGCCTGCTGCATTCCTATTCGGCCGAGCGCCAGGCGGTTGCGAAAGAGCTGATCGATTTCGACCGCGAATGGGCGGGAATTCTCGCGTCCGCCGCCAAGGCCGGCGGCGCCGATGCCGCCAGGACGCAGGACTATTTCGTGAGGCACGGTCGCTACACCGCGGGCACGGCGACGCATTACCGCCCGTCGGTTCTGACCGGAGCGACGTCCCACCAGCATCTCGCGCAAGGCTTCGTCATCGGCACGCGCTTTCATTCCGCACCGGTGATCCGGCTTGCGGATGCCAAGCCGGTGCATCTCGGTCACGCCGCGCCGGCGGATGGCCGCTTCCGCATCTACGCTTGCTCCGGCGCTGAGGATCCGGCAGCAGCCGGCTCGGCCATTCGCGCCTTGTGCAGTTTTCTCTCCGACGCCCGGGAGTCGCCGGTCCGGCGTTACACGCCAGCGGCCGCCGACATCGACAGCGTGATCGACCTGCGGGCGGTCTTCCAGCAGGATCATCGCGAGCTCGCCATGGAGGCGATGCCCGCGCTGCTGCTTCCGCGCAAGGGCCGGTACGGCCTGATCGACTACGAGAAGATGTTCTGTCCGGACCTCAAGAATGGTCAAGACGTTTTCACCATGCGCGGTATCGATCGCAAGGCCGGCTGCATGGTCGTGGTGCGGCCGGATCAGTATGTCGCGACCGTGCTGCCGCTCGATGATTTTGCTGCGCTTGCTGCGTACTTCGACGGTTTTATGCAGCAAGTGAACTGACGGGACGGCAGCGCACACCCTCTCTGCGCGCGGTGTCGATGAACAGCCAATGAATATTGAACCGCGCGCGGCATCGGTCTCGATCTTTCGACGAATGAGACCTTCGTACGCGGAACGCCCGTTCCGCTGGCGCGTTCCGACTCGAAAGAGGAGGACTACGCCATGAAATTCCGAAGCGTGTTGTTAGCCGCATTGCTGCTTGCCCCGACGGCCGCGCTGGCCGCACCGGGCATGGTCACCGTCTCGACCGGCCTGCGCGCCGGGCCGGGTCCGGGCTTTCCGCTGGTCGATCGCATCCCCGAGGGCGCCCGCGTCGACATCCATGGTTGCCTGCGCGGCAACGCTTGGTGCGACGTGAGCTTCTCGGATGACCGCGGCTGGGTGTCGTCGCAATATCTCGAATATCTCTACCGCAATCACTACGTCTATCTCCCAGACTATGTCGACGAGATCGACGTGCCGATCGTCCCCTTCGTGCTGACCTCGTACTGGTCGAGCTATTATCAGGGGCGGCCCTGGTATCGGCGGCATGCCCACTGGAATAGCTACTGGACTTCGCATCAGCGCGACGCGATGCGGATGACGATCGATCCGCGCGCGGCTCGCATCGGCCGCGCGGCAACGCGCGATGCGGCAGTCGCACTCGGGCACAACGGTGCGAATGCCAAGCAAAGTGCAAGGGAAAATGCGAAGGAAAGCCTTAGAGGCGCGGCCGCGGTCTCGGGCCGTGATGCCGCGACTTCACGGCACGACGCCGCGATCGCCAGGCGCGAGACTGCGGTGACGACGGACCGGGCCCGCGCGGGACGAAGCGACCGCATCGCGCATGAGCGGACCAATCTGCAGAGCCGCAATCCGCGCGATGCACAAGCCCGCATCATGCACGAGCAGGCCGCACACCGCGCGGCTGTTCCTGCGCAACCGATGGCACGCGCACACGAGGCGCCGCGTGTCTCAGCCGCTCCCGCAAGCCGGCCTGCGATGCCGCATGTGGCCCAGCCCAATGTGAGCCACGGCTCGCCGATGAATGCTCATGCCCAGATGCCGGCGCCGCGCGCGGCTGCGCCTGCGATGCCTCATGGCGGTGGCGGCGGCGCTCCTCACATCAACGCCGCGCCGCATGGCGGCGGTGCGCCGGCCGGCGGTCCCGGTGGCGGGCACCAAAAGCACTAGAGTTGCCAACGAAAGCCCGGCCCTCGCGCCGGGCTTTCTGCTCGGGGCGGACCGGGTTCCGTGCGCGTACAATTTAAGAAGCTTCTTCGCGGGCAGATTTCATCGATCGTAATATGTCTACTCAAAGCTGTAAGCATTCCACTCGGGGCAGCGGGGCACGGGAGGATGACGACGATGAGACAGAACCAGGCGGAGACGCGCCGCCATAATGTCGCGAAGCGGTCGATGACCAAGGAAGCCAAGCAGCTGTCGGGCCTGATTGCCGGATTGCGCCAATCTCTCGAGGTGATTCACAAGGAGCGATCGAGCACCAAACTCTCCGGCGCCGAGATGGGCCTTCTCGACGAACGCCGCAACAATTTGTTGCTGACCATCGCAGCCCTCGATGACCGCCTCTCGGCGGTGCAGGGGCTGATTGATCTCGGCCGTCCCCATATCATTCGCGTCCACTGATCGGAGCGCAGACCTGATGCTATCGGCTTCGTCGCGGCGGCGACGGAACCGGGCTCAGCTGCCGGCTCGGCGTGGCATAAGGATTGGCGTAGCACTGGGCGGACTGCCCGGAGGCGGTCGCGGCGCACTGCGCGATTGTCGCAAAACTGCAATCGATGCTGCGGCCGTCGATCGTGTAGATCTCGATGCAGACGGGATGGCGCGGATCATAGGTCTGCGCGGCTGTCGGCGTCACGCCGAGCAAGCCCGCACCAGGCCAGCCCGCTACAAGCAGAATCGCATTCATGATGCGGCGCACGATCCATCTCCATCGTTCGGCCGGAACCAGGCACAATGCTGCCTTGGATGGCATCAAATTGCCACGCTCCCGGCGAATTGCCGCCAAAGCCCGCTGCCACGACGAGAGCGGGTGCAGGGGCAACGCAAGGGGATGCGCATTGGCCTACAAGATGGTCGCAGAACGCGACAACGAGAAGTGCAGTTTTGCCCGCGAGAGCCGTTTGCTCATCGTGGCGAAGGCGAAGGTTTGGGCAAGCGAGGGGTGGAAGGTCGTCATCACCGACCAGGACGGCAAGGCCTACGCGCCGCCCGAATTCGATCAGCTATTGGCGGCCTGACCGCAAGACGGGGCAGGGGACGACATTGATTTCGCACTTTCGACCGGGGCGCGACCTGATCACGCCCCTAGTGACTCTTGCAGCCGCGGCCGTCCTGACGACGACATTTTCCGCCGCGCAAAATCTCGATGCCGGCAAGTCGCCGCAAAAGCTTTTCGCCGATGGTTGCGCGACCTGCCATCGCAGCCCCCGCGGCCTTGCCAAGGGGCGCTTCAACCTGACGCTGTCCTGGTTCCTGAAGGACCATTACGCAACCAGTTCGGACACGGCCAGGGCGCTTGCCGCCTATCTGGAATCCGTCGATACGGCGTCCCCGCGAGCTGCGGCCAAGCCGGGCACAAAGCGATCCGGGCCGCGTGCTCCCAAGCCGTCGCAAAGCCAGTAGGCGGGAGCCGGCTGCCGCAGGGCGTCGCGAAGCAAGGCCTGCCGGTGAACACCGTGCTTGCCGGCATCAATGCACCGTGCTCGCCGAGAACAGGTTGATGACCACGACTCCGGACACGATCAGCGCGATGCCGACGAAGGCCGCAGCGTCGAGCATCTGGCGAAACAGCACGAAGGAGACCGTTGCAGTCAGGATGATGCCGACCCCGCCCCAGATCGCATAGGCGATGCTCAGGGGGATGACCCGGATCGCGACCGACAGAGCGTAGAACGAGGCGACATAGAACAGCACCATCGCCAGTGTCGGCCACAGCCGCGTGAATTGCACGGATTGCTGGAGGAAGGCGGACGCCGTGACCTCGAGGACGATAGCGAGGGCAAGCGCTGCGTAGGCATTGAAGGCGGAAGTCATCACGGGCTCGGGCGTGTTGTGCAAAGAAAGATACCGCGCGGTACGGGGAATATGACGTTTGCCCGGGTCCAGCTATCACGTGTCAGTGACGAGCCTGCGACACGGCGGAGCGCGGCACGAAACCGCCGCGCGATGGTTGCGCGGCGGCCCATTGGGGGCGCGCTTGCTCGATGTGGCGGGGCGTCAGTTGATCCGCACCGAGAGTTCGACGTCCTCGGCAAAGGCCGTGGACATGTAGCCGTTTCCGGGCATGCGCATGCGCGCCAGATAGTCGGGGCTGTCGTCGGCGTTGTCGGCGACGATGATCGCGCCCGGCCGGAGATGGCCTTCGACCAGATCCAGGATATCGGGGTAGAGCGCCTTGGCGCCGTCGAGCAGCACGAGATCGATCGTATCAGGCAGATCGACTTGAAGCATCTCCAGCGCGTCGCCTTCGCGGATTTCGACGAGGTCCAGCAGCCCGCCGGCCGCGAGGTTCTCGCGCGCCCGGGCCGCCTTGGACGGTTCGAATTCGGTGGTGATGAGGCGGCCGCCGCCATTGTCGCGCAAGCCCGCGGCAAGGTGCAGGGTCGAGATGCCGAACGAGGTGCCGAACTCGACGATCGCTTTGGCGCGGGAGCTGCGTGCGAGCATGTAAAGCAGGTGACCGGTCTCGCGGGAGACCGCGAGCGGTGCGTCCTTCAGCCGCCCGTAGAGGTCGCGGTAAGCGGTCTTGCTCCGCATCATCCGTGCGCGGTCGGCGTCGGTCACATCGGCGAAGGCGGCTCGCATCGCGCCGCGCGCCGCTTCGTCCTGGTCGAACAGACGATCGAGCAGTGGCGCAAGTGATGTGATGGTCGGGATGCTCATGTGTCGTCTCCAGATGTCGCCGCGAGGCGAGTGCTTGCGTGACAATGGAAATACGACTAATTCGTCGCATTCGCTATTCGCATTGCTCGAGGGCGCCATGGCCGATCGCCGAAGCCGTTCAGTTTCCACACGAAAACAGCCGCAGCAGGCCCGCTCGAACGACCTGGTGGCGGCCATTCTGGACGCGGCTGTTCAGGTCCTGGCCAAGGAGGGGGCGCAGCGTTTCACGACGGCGCGGGTGGCCGAGCGGGCCGGGGTGAGCGTCGGGTCGCTCTATCAATATTTTCCGAACAAGGCGGCGATCCTGTTCCGCCTCCAGAGCGAGGAGTGGCGGCGCACGAGCGAACTCTTGCGCGGCATCCTGGCGGACCAGGCGAAACCGCCACTGGTGCGACTGCGCGCGCTGGTCCGCGCCTTCATCCGCTCCGAGTGCGAGGAGGCTGCGATCCGCACGGCGCTCAGCGACGCCGCGCCGCTCTATCGCGATGCGCCCGAAGCACACGACGCGCGGGCCGCCGGTAAGGGCATCGTCGCGGCCTTCATGCGGGAGGCCTTGCCCGAGGCGCCGGATGCGACGCGGGAGCTTGCCGGCGAGCTGATCAAGACGACGCTGAGCGAGGTTGGCAAGCAGTTCTCGGAGACACCGCGCAACGAGGCGGAGATCGCGCGTCATGCGAACGCAATGGCCGACATGTTTTGCGCCTATATCGATGAGCTTGCGCGGCGGCGAAGTCATTCCTGACATCCGCGTTTGCGGGCCAATATCGTTTCCGACTTGACTGGATCATGAGTTAGCCTCGGTTTGTCCTCCAGCCTGTCGACGAGCGCCCCGCCATGCATGTCCTCCGCCCCCAATTCCGCATCGAGGAGCAGCAAGCGCTGGAATTCGCAAGCCAGCGCGGCTTCGGCATGATCGTCGCGGCGGATGAGCGCGGCCCGCGCGCCTCGCATGTGCCGTTCGTGCTGGAGCAACGCGAGGGGCGTGCGATCGTCCAGATCCATCTCACCGCCAGGAATCCGCTCGTTCCGCTCGCGGACGGCACGCGGCGCTTCCTGCTGATCGTTGCCGGCGACGACGCCTACATCTCCAATGACTGGTATTCTTCGCGCGACAACGTCTCGACCTGGCTTTACGAGGCCGTACACCTGTCAGGCGTGGCGCATCTGGGCGGGCTCGATGAGAACCGCGGGCACGGCGATGCGCTGCTCGCGGTCGCCGAAGCGCGAATGCCGAAGGCGCCCTGGGACCTGACACAGATGGAGCCAGACAAGCGCGAAACCATGTTGGCCGCCATTCGCGTCATCGATCTCGTGGTGGATACCGTCGAGGGGCAGGCCAAGCTCAACCAGCACAAAAGTGATGTGGATCATGTCGCGGTCGTGGACCGGCTGGCGCGGTCGGAGGAGAACGGGCATCGGCGGCTGGCGCGGAAGATGCAGGCTTTGCGGCCCGGGCTTGGGTATCACGGTTCGTGATCCGGGCTACTCTTGCGCCCTTCGGCATTTGACCCTACGGACCTCTTTCATGCTCGTCATCTCCATTCAAAGCCAGGTGGTCCACGGCCATGTCGGCAACAGCGCCGCCGCCTATGCCATGCAGGCGGAGGGCGTGAATGTCGCGGCGGTGCCGACAACGCTGCTGTCGAACCATCCGCGCTATCCGACCCTGCGCGGGCGGGTGCTGGAGACCGAGCTCGTTGCAGATCTGCTGAGAGGCGTCGAGGAGCGCGATCTTGTCGACGAGGCCGCGGTCCTCGTCACCGGCTATCTCGGTTCGCCCGGCAATGCCGCTGTCATTGCCGATTTCGTCGAGCGGGCGCTGACCCGCAATTCAAAGTTGGTTTATCTCTGCGACCCCGTGATCGGCGATGATGGCCGGGTCTATGTCGCGGACGGCATCCTGGATGTGGTCCGGCACCGGCTGCTGCCCGCCGCCAATCTGACCACGCCGAACCAGTTCGAGCTCGGGCTGCTCGCGGGCCTCGACATCTCGGATGCGCAGGGTCTGCGCGCTGCGTGCGCGACGCTGGCCGGGACCGGCCGCATTGACGTGGTCGCCACCGGTTGCACGCTCACTGATACGGCGGAAGGGCAGGTGGAAACGATCTTGTGCGCCGACGGTCAGTTGTCGCGCTTTGCGACGCCGCGCCTGCCGATCCGCCCCTCAGGCACCGGCGATCTCCTCACCGGCCTGATCGCGGCGCATCTGGCCAAGGACACTGCGACCGAGGCGGCGGTGCGGCTCGCAGTCGAAACCATCTTTGCAGTGCTGGTGCGGACGCAGGAGACAGGCACCGCGGAGATGCGGCTCGTGCCGCTGCCGACGCCGGGACGGTAGACCGTCACACTCAGGTCGCGCGCTTCGCGGCCGATTGCGCTGATTTCTGCGGCTTCGCGGGGACCTTCTGCTCGCGCGTCGCCTGTGCCTTCGCCTTTGGCAGCTTTGCGCTTGCCACGGCCCGCGCTTTCCTCGGCTTGACGTTGGCTTCCTTGCGGTCCGACGTGCCTCGGCGCGAGACATATTCCGTACCGTCGACCGGGCCGACATGCGGGGGATCGCGGCCGAGATAGGGTCGGCCGATGCCGAGCGCCTTGCCATTGGCATCGACCCACTTCCACAGCACCTCGGTCGAGACCCAGCGCTGCGCGCGGTTGTCGCCCTTGGTGCTGACGATGTCGGCCGCCATGCCGTGGCCGTAGCCGCCGCGCGTGCTGCCGCCGTGATAGGAGCGGTCGGAGGCGGCCTTCAAGCCGCTCGCGATCGACTGGCGATAGTCGTCGCGGAACGCGCTGGTGATACCCGGCGAAAGCCCGGCAGCCTCAGCCGCGAGCAACGTGCGAAACAGCTTTTTCTTGAAACTCTTGTCCATGCCGCCGATGACGTAGTCCATCATCGACATGCCGGCGCGGTCGGCCGCCTTCGGATCCTTCCAGCCAAAGTCCTCGTCGACCAGTTTCGTGAAGCTGCGCATCACGGTCACCATCTTGCCCTTGCGCTTGACGGTGACGGCGCGGCGATCCTCGACCTTGATCGAGTCTTCCTTGGGCGTGCGCTGGTAGAGCGCCCAGAGATAGCGGTCGATGCAGGCTTCCATGACGTAGCATTCGTCGAGCACCGCGGTCGTGTCCGCAGACGGCGAGGCCTTGCTCGCCGCGGGCGCGGGGCCGGTCGCGATCGTCGCGGGCGACAGCGCCTCGGTCGTCACGATCTCGGTGGGATCGGCGGATGCGAGCTTTACCGCGGGCTCCGGCGCCGGAGCCGGAGCAACCTCGCTGGCGATTGGTGTCGGATCAGGCGAAATCTGCGGCGCGAGTGGCGCTTCGGTCGGCAAGATCAGCACTGGGTCGGCCGAGGCGAGCTTGATGGCCGGAACTGGCGCCTCGGGCGCTGCCGCTTCAGCGGTGACCGCGCTTGGTGTCGCAGCGACCGCGGCGGCGATATCCGCGGTCAGGGCGACGCCGTCCTCGATGGCCGCAGCGTGCGGGATGTCGGCGAGGTCGAGCCGACCAAGATCTTTTGCGCGCGAGACGGCAGAAGCATTGGCGCCGCTGTTTTCGATCAGGGCAGGGGCGTAGGCGGACAAAGAGAGCGCCAGCCAGCCGGCGAGAACCGCCGAGGGGCAGGAGACCGCCACCAGAAGAGACCGCCGATCATTCATGATCCCTGCCTCCAAACGGTTCTATTGAACCTCGTCTTCTCCGAACAGTCTGACCAGACAGTCTTGCCCAAACAGTCTTGGCCAAACAGTCTTGCACGAAAAGGCACGCCGCGCGCCGATTGTTCGGGGGACGGTGTGGCAGCGCAATGGCGCAATTCGGCGAAAGCGGGCTTTTCGACCAGGTGTTGCGCGGCGGCAACGCGGGTTCCCCTCGCGGTTCCACCGGCGCTTGCGCGCGGGCGGTGTAGAAAATTCGATAAAGACGAATATTTTGGCGCCGGCCGGCGTAAGGGTGTTTCGCCCACACGTTGCGCAACCTTGTCACGGTCGGCGCGTTAGGCGCCCATGACGCACTCCTCGCTTCGTCCGATGGACGCCTTCGACCCCACCGAGCCCGCCATCCTGCACGACCAGCTCTCCGATACGATCATCACCTGGACCGCTGAGCAGGCCGATGATTTCAGGCGGGCCAGCCGGCCAGGCGGTGACGGAACCGTGATCTGGAAGGACTACGTTTTCGACGGCTGGGGTCATGTGCTCGGCGGCTGACCGCCGCTCATAACAGCGTCATGTCGCGCCGGGGCGCGCATTAAACATATTGCCATGCACTCGGCGCGTTGTTGCGTTGCAGCAGTGCATGTCGCAATGCAGCAAAATGCGCTTAGATGTGCTCCGAACGTTTTATTCAGGAGCATCACCCATGAACAAGAAGACTCTGTCGATCGCCGCCGCCATCCTGACGATCGCTGGCAGCACCGTGGCTTGCGCCGCCGAGCTGCCGACTTACGAGGCCAACGGTTTTCCGGTGTCCCCGATGCAGGTGCGCGTGCTCGGTGCCGCGCATGTCGAGCAGCAGGCCTCGGCGCCCACCACGATCGCTTCGGTCCACCAGACCCGCGTTCTGTCGCCGCGCAAGATGAAGACCGCTGATGTCACGACGGGCAGCGCCCGCTGATTTGGGGGCGCTACTAGCCAACATCAAGTCAACGTGATGCAGGCTCGTTTTCTCCGAGCCTGCCCGGACCGCGTTCCCTTTCGGGAGCGCGGTCTTTTTTTTGCCGCAGCGAGTGATGATCACGTGCCACTTGTGTACGGCCGTTCAAAGCGAGTGTGATCTCTTTAATAGTTGCTTTGCAGATCGGAGCGCTTGATGCGGCCGCCGCTTATTGAGCAGCCAAGAATCATTTTTCATAATGGAGTAGTCATGCCCATTGCACAGAAAGCCGTTGTTGCAAGCGTCTCGCCGCGCGCGTTCATTCTCAGGCATCTCGCGTTGTTCGCAGCTGCCGCGCTGTTCGTGTTCGTGCTCAGCCTGACGTATGGGCTCGATCTCAGCCCCGGGTTTTTCTGACGGGCTACGCATGCTTCGATAAGCGCAGGCTCGACGGCGAGCGGCCGTAGAGCTCTGCGAAGGCGGCGTTGAAACGGCGCAGGCTGCCGAAGCCGGCCTGGAATGCGATGTCAGTCATCGTGTGATCGCCGGCATCGAGCAGGCGTTTTGCGCGCTGGACGCGCAGCGTCTTCGCAAGCTGCTGCGGCGTGGTGCCGACGTGACGCTCGAACAATCGCGCCAGATGACGCGAGGAGATGCCGAGCCGCATCGCGAAAGACACCACCGAATCCTCGTCGAGCGCGCCCTCATTGATGAGCTTCACCGCGCGTGCGACCGTCGAGCGCGTGCCGTTCCAGGCCGGGCAGAACGGTGCGGTCTCGGGACGGCATCGCAGGCAAGGGCGGAAGCCTGCGGCTTCGGCCGCGGCGGCTGACGGATAGTAGGAGACGTTGCGCGTCAGCGGCTGCTTGGCCGGACAGACCGGGCGGCAATAGATGCCCGTGGTCTTCACCGCCGTGAAGAAGCGGCCGTCATAGCGGGGATCGCGGCGCAGGCGCGCTGCATTGCAGACATCAAAGCTCAGCATGGCCTGATGATAGCGCATGGCCGCGCAGGCGAAAGGGCCGCGGGATGACCGAGTCCGATTGCGGCGAGCCGCGATGGGCAGGGCGGCTTAGAAAGCCGCCCTCGACGCAAGCCCCCCTGCGATGCCAGTCTTGGAGCCCGGCGTGACCAGCCCGAAAGACACCGTCCTCAACGCCTGGAAGATTGTTTCAGTATGCGACTCGATGCGCATCGCCGCGCTGTTCACCGACGACGCTGAGTGGATCGCGCCGAAGGGCAACGCCACCGCGGTCGCGCTCGATTACACCGACCACATGATCCGCGCGCAAGCGATCGCGCGCTTCATCGCAGGAGATGCACAGGATGTTCTCCGGGATCGATATCGGCTTTCGCGGCGTCTATGCCGACGGCGATGTCGTGATCGTGGAGGAGCGGATGCGCGCTACACTTGCCGGGGGAGCGCGTTACGAGAATGACTATAGCTTCGTGTTCACGGTGGCCGGCGACAAGATCCGCGAGGTGCGGGAATACGTGGACACGCGCAAGAGATGGCGGATGGTGTTCGGCGAGGAGGCTCGATGAGCAGGCATATTTTCCGCCGCGTGCCAGCCCTGCAACCGCATGGGTTGAGCCTCGTCGCTTGCTGACATAAGGCATGCTCCATGGATCAGCGAACGAGCGCCGACGCTCTCATTCGGAGGAACGATCAGGCGCCGGCCCTTGTCGGCGTGCTCTGCGGCCTCGCCGCGGCGGTGTTCTGGGCGCTTGGCTTCGCCGGCACGCGGCACGGCCTCAAGGTCGGCTTCACGCCGGTCGATCTGCTCGTGCATCGCTATGTCTGGTCCGGCATCGCATTCCTGCCGTTGGTGGTACGCGGCGGAATCTCCGATCTCTGCGGCATCGGTTGGGGCAGGGGCCTTGTGCTGATGGTGCTCGGCGGCCCGGTGATGTCGCTGATCTCCTACACTGGTTTTCTGTTCGTGCCGCTCGGCCATGGCAGCGTGATCCAGCCCTCCTGTGCGACGCTCGGCGGCCTGCTGCTCGCGGCCCTGTTCCTGAAGGAGCATGTTTCCGCGTCGCGCATCGCCGGCGCTGTCGTCATCGTCGGCGGGCTTGGTGTGATCGGCGCGGAAT
Source organism: Bradyrhizobium sp. MI1.3 (assembly GCF_055811695.1). Taxonomy (NCBI): domain Bacteria; kingdom Pseudomonadati; phylum Pseudomonadota; class Alphaproteobacteria; order Hyphomicrobiales; family Nitrobacteraceae; genus Bradyrhizobium; species Bradyrhizobium sp. MI1.3. The sequence continues at coordinate 51,865 of NZ_JBVVPQ010000005.1, forward strand.
CGATCGGCCATATCGGCGTCGACGGCGTGCTCGGCGATCTGACCTTCGTGCTGACCGGATTGATGTTCGCAAGTTTCGGCGCGCTGCTGCGCCACTGGCGTGTCTCCGCCGTGTCGGCTGCGCTCGTCATCAACGTGCTGTCGCTGCTGCTGTTGCCGATCTACCTCATGACCGGCGGGCTCGCGCGGATCGCGGCGATCGGTATCGGTGAGAACGCCATTCAGGCGCTGGCGCAGGGCGTGCTTGCAGGTCCCGCTGCGCTTTATCTGTTCGCCGTCTCGGTCCAACGCCTCGGCGTGGCCCGCGCCGCCGTTGTCCCCGCCTGCGTGCCGGCGCTGACGGTGCTCACCGGCTGGCTCCTGCTCGGCGAGCCACCGACACTATTGCAGACGGCGGGATTGGTGACGGTGCTGTGCGGATTCTATCTGGCGCAGCGGCAGCGATAGATTGCGGCCTCCGCACGGCGCTTACCATTCGATGGCGGCAAACTTGACGCCGCGACAGGTCAGCTCCCGCCCGAGCCGCTCGGCGCGTTCGCTGGCGGATTTGCCCTGGCGAGTCCGGGGCCTCGGCTTACGCCTTCCTCACGAACTCCGATTTCAGATTCATCGCGCCGATGCCGTCGATCTTGCAGGCGATGTTGTGGCCGTCGGTGGCGTCCTGCAGGCGGATGTTGCGGACCTTGGTGCCGCCCTTGACGACGGAGGACGAGCCCTTGACCTTGAGATCTTTCATCACGATGACGCTGTCTCCATCGGCGAGCGCATTGCCGTTGGCATCGCGCACGCCGGCCTCCTGCGCGGCATCCGCGGCGGCCTCCGCCGTGCCGCTCCATTCATGGCCGCATTCCGGGCAGACCCAGAGGCCGCGATCCTGATAGGCGTGCTCGGAGTTGCAGGTCGGGCATTTCATCGCGTCGGTCATCGTTCGCCTCGTCGCCCGTCACGGGCGCGCCGCACGCTTTCCGCCGGAAAAAGATGGATTGGGAGCAAATCCTTTACCATGGCTTTCAGTCCTTGGGGAACCCTTGGAAATTTAGGAGTTCAGGAAAAAATCTGCGGTATCGAGGTCCGGGATTTTTGCGGCTGCGTCGGTTCGACGTCGCTGCGCAAGGAGCGTCCAGGAGCCACGTCCCGTCATGAGCGAGCATCGCGCCGCAGTCAGACATCACATTTTGCGGACCGGCATTGTCGAGTTCGACAACGGCACCGGCAAGACCATCAGCGCACCCTGCACGATTCGCGATGTCTCCGGCACCGGCGCGCGCCTCGGCCTCAACGCCTCGCTCTGGGTGGCGGAGCAGTTCACGCTGGTCTTCAGCAGCGGACTGCGCAAGGACTGCCGGGTCGCCTGGCGCAAGGGCAGGCTGATCGGCAGCGCGTTCGTGGACGGCTATGCAAGCGCGGATGAGCAGGCCGTGATGATGACCGCGGACGAGCAGTCCCGGCACCGGCTCGGGATCGGTGCGCGCCTCAAGGCTGCGCGCGAAAAGCGCGGCTACACGCAAGGCCAGCTCGCCGAGCTCATCGGCGCCACGCCCGCCTTCGTGTCGCTGGCCGAGCAGGGCCAGGCGGACATTCCGCTCTATCAGCTGATGCACATCGCTGATCTGCTGATGGTCGGCCTCGACGGGCTCGTCGCGGGACCGGCGCCTGAGGATGTCAACGCGGCGTAGGTGACGACCTGTCAAAACAAAAACGTCGAAAACAACCCCATGCACAGTAGAAATCCCGAGGGATTTCAGAATGTTGCAAATCCGAAAAATCATTGACGATGGGCCGTAGTCCGGATGGAACGAAGCGCAATCCGGGAATCCTGCGGGGGCACCGGTCCCGGATTACGCTGCGCTCCATCCGGGCTACGGCCTCAAATCCACTTCGGCGATACCGAATCGAATTTGACTCGTCGGGCAAAACAGGAGCAGTATGGCATGATGGCGCCGCTGGAAGCTGGTGGCTCGCCAGTTGCGGAGCGACATGCCGAAAAAAGCAAAACCAAAAAGAAAACTGAAGACCTTCCAGACCTCGCTCGGCTTCTACGACCAGGCGATCGCCGCGCCCTCGATGAAGGCAGCGCTGGACGCCTGGGGCGCCAGGTCCAATCTGTTTCATCAGGGCGCCGCGAAGGAGACTGACGACCCCGACATCGTCGCGGCGACCATGAAGAAGCCGGGCGTGGTGCTCAGGCGTCCGGTCGGATCGGATGGGGCGTTCACCGAGCATTCCGAGTTGCCGACCGATCTCGCTGACGACGCGGCCAAGCCGAAGCGCAGGCCGAAATCCAAGCCGAAAAAGAGTCCTTCAAAGGCTGCAAAGCAACCATCCCGCAAGATCGACGATCAACAGGCGCGCAAGGCCGCCGCGGCGTTCGCGAAGGAAGAGCGCCGGCGGGAAGCCGAGCGCCGCAAGGAGGAGATCGCTCGCGCCAAGGAGCGCGCGCGCCGCGAGAAAGCGGTCGCGAGTGCACAGGGGGCGCTGGACGAGGCGAGGCGGGAGCACGAGGAGCGGGCGGAGGCGATCGACGCGGAGCGCGCTGCGCTCGATGGGCGTGCCGAGGCAGAGCAGAGCCGGTGGGACAAGCAGCGGATGAAGCTGACGGAGGCGGTGCGACGTGCGCGGGAGTAGGGGCGCGGGGGCCGGGCGGGGCGCACAGATTAAGTGGTGCTGCAGCGGGGAACTGTAGCCCGGATGGAGCGAAGCGCAATCCGGAAATCGGGCAGCTTGTGGCAAGACACCCTGGATTTCGCTGCGCTCCATCCAGGCTACGCTCGCTCCGTCGCTCTTCGCGCGCCAAGCAACCCGACAGCGAATTGGGCTTGCCTTGCTTGGCGTCCTTTTGCACTCTTGGGGCAAGGAGACCAACGCATGAAGATCATGACTGTCGCGTGTGCACTCGGAACCGCCCTGGTGCTGTGCAATCTCGGAATATCGGATGCCGACGCCCGGACGCGGAAGGCTCGCGTGGTGGATGAACAACGGCTGAGGGTGGATGTCCCCGTGCTCAGGCCGACGCCGTGGGATTACAATATTGTTCCGCGTTATCGTTATCGCCCGGAAGATGACCGGGTCGATCCGTACGGACCGCCTTTGGTGTCGTCGTGGGTGCGGTATGAGGGTTGGCGGTGGCCGTATTGGTGGTGATCCCGTAGCCCGGATGGAGCGAAAGCGTAATCCGGACCATCCGCATCGCACGATCGCCCGCATGGCACGAATACCGGATTTCGCTTGCGCTCATCCGGGCTACGTCCTTAATCGTCGTCGGCCGCAAGCCGCTGAAACTGCCGCTTCATCGCGTTGACCCTGGCGATATAGCTCGTGACGAGGTGATCGCCGCAACGCTCGTCGGCGATCATCGCAAACTTGCGGCGTGCGTAGGCCGTGGCGGGGCCGGCGCCGCAGAGATGGATGAAGGCGGCCAGATCCTGCCGCTCGCGCGCGCTCGCCTTCACATCACCCGCACGGGCGAGAACATCGGCGACATTGCGATCGAGATACACCGATGCGAGCTCGATGGCGTGGCTCGGAATCGCGCGGACATAGAGGAAGGGAGAGCCGCAGCCGGCTTCCGTGACCGCGTTACTGCGAATACAGAACCGCGCGGCGTCGGCATAGGCTGCGTCCAGCATCTGGAAGAGGCCGACGGCGCTGGAGGCGGGCCGGTAGATCGCGAGCGGATTGAGGCTCCATTGCCAACGCCAGTAGGTGCGCGCGAGCGGATTGCCTGAACTCTCGACCTGCGCCAGTGCGGCCAGCAATTCGGGCGTGATCGTCGCGGTGGCATGCTTGCGGAACAGCGGCCCGTATTGCCGCCAGGTCTCCGATGGCTCCTTGTCGAGCGCGTGGCCGACAAGGACGAACAGCTCGGTCGGGTTGCGCATCGTTTGATAGGCGATGTTCACGAGCGCGACGGCCGCAAGCAGCATCGCTACGGCGCCCCCGATCTGAACCATCCGCGGTGCGCGCGCGAAAGTCTTTCGCATCCATCGCGCGCTACGCCGGAGCTTGCGAAGGCGAGAGAGGAGGGGCTTGCTTCTTCCTGGCATCGGTCTCGTGGAAGTGCATTGCGGAGGCTTTGCACCTGGTTAACGCTGTCACCAGGCCTTGAAATCCGGCTTCTTTTCCCTCTGGTCGCGTCTTTTCAAGTCGCCGCTCCGTACTCCCACGGCAGCTCGTATCCTTGATGGAAATAACCCGAGGTTGTAGTGTGCGCCGCAACAGGGTTAATTTTGTGTGAATGGATCGTTGGAATGACCGTCATTGAAAGCGTGGTGTCGGCGGAAGCTGCGGAGCGGAAGATGCCGCCGGGCGTGCTGGTCGAAGGGCCGGTGGTCGACGCCAAGTTTCGCGATTCCTACATCTCCTTCGTCATCATGATCGGCGGTTCGATCGCGGCGCTGGTCTGGGCGTTCTGGCAAGGCATCGGCTGGGTGGAGGTTTCGGTCTTCGCCGGCACGTTCGCGCTGTCCACGGTCGGGATCGGCTTCATGCATCGCTACTTCGTCCACCGCAGCTTCCGCTGCGGTCCGGTGATGCGGACGTTGTTCGCGGCCATCGCCACCATGGCGGTGCAGGGCTCGATCCTGAAATGGGTGAGCAATCATCGCCGGCACCATCTTCACTCCGACAAGCCGGGCGACGTCCACAGCCCTTACTATGACGGCGACGGCAATCCCTATGTCACCTTCGCCAAGGGGATGATGCATGCGCAAGGCGGCTGGGTGTGGGATCAGGCCACCACCGATGCCGGATACTACGCCAAGGATATCCTGGCCGATCCGATCGCCATGTTCTTCACCAGGACGCGCTGGTACTGGTACGCGCTCTCGGCGGTGATCATTCCGGGCGCGATCGGCTACGCCTTTGGCGGCGTGCACACGATGACCGGCTGCATCCTGTTCTCCGGCCTGTTCCGCAGCTACCTCATGACCATGGCGACCTCGCTGGTCAACTCGGTCTGCCACAGCGACGGCCGCTACGGCTACCGCCGCTTCGATCTCGACGACGGCACCACCAATGAGTTCGTGACCACGATCCTCACCTTCGGTGAAGGCCTGCACAACAACCATCACCGGTTTCCGCGCGACGCCTACATTTCGCACGCCTGGTACGAGATCGACATCAACGGCCTGATCATTCTCGGGCTCGGGAAGCTTGGCCTCGTGCACGACATTTTCGCGGCTGGGAGCAGAACGCGTCCCTCTGGCGGTTCAGACGGCGGAGAACGTTCAGTGGCAGATACCGAAGCGATCGTCTAAAGGCTGTAGGATGGGTAGAGCGGAAGCGACCCACCAATCGCCGTCATCGCACGATGGGTTTCGCAAGTGCTCTACCCATCCTTCGGGCTCGGTGCTCGACTACGAAGGAATTCGGCCACACCGATCTAGTGGTGTGCTCACTAGCGCGGGCGCTTTGATGACCCACGGGGCACGAAGTTTAGGCCGATGAACTATCTGGATCTCATGGACGACCGACGGACACCGGCGCCCTCCAACGCCATCCGCGCGTTGGAGCAACACATCGGTGCGCCGTTGCCCGCGCCCTACAAGGAGCTGCTGGCGCAATCGGACGGCGGCGGCTTCGACCGCTGCGGCGTCGAGCTGCCTTGGCGCAACGACCGCACCGTTTTGGACGTGCTATTCACGACGCATCCGACCGACAGCTACGGCGTCATCGACAATTACGATGTGTATCGGAGCATGAATCGAATCCCCCGGCTGAGCTGCCCCTTCGCACCCGATCCCGGCGGCGACCTGTTCCTGCTGAGTCTGGAGGAGGACAGTTATGGGCAGGTCTTCTACTGGGATCACGAGCATGAACCGGTGGACGGTGGCGACATGTTCGCCGATTTCCCGAACACAAACGAACTCGCGCCCGATCTTGAAACCTTCATCCTCGGCTTGGGAGAGGGGTGAATGGATATGCAGCTAGTAGGATGGGTTGAGCCCTTGCGAAACCCATCGCTTCTGTCGATTGGCTAGCGATGGGTATCCCTTCGCTCCACCCATCCCGCGGGCTCACCAATCCGGATCGCCGTAGTAGGGATCGACCATATAAGGCGGGGGCATCCAGGGCCCGCGCGACGGCGGCCTGGGCCGCCGGGGTGCGGCCGCCTGCGCGTGCGGCCGGGCAGGCGCAGCGGTATCGTTGTTGATTGCGCTCCGCACGGCGGGTTTCGCGGGTGCGGGTGCGGATGAAGATGCGGATGACGTCGTCGGCTCCTTTTGCAGCGCCTGGACCTGTGCGGCGAGGCGTGCGTTAGCCGCCGCATCCTTCTCCTGCGCCGCCTTGAGCTGTTGAATGGTGTCGGCCTGCTCGCGCAGCGTCTGTTCGTTGCGGCTTTTCAGTTGCTCGAGCTTTCCGTTGATGTTCGCAAGCTCGCTGGTGATGGTCTTGAGCGATTGCGCGAGATCAGACGACGACGGGTCAGGCGTCGTGGCGCCCGTTCTTGAAGCGTCGGGTCTTGGAGCGTCGGGTCTTGAAGCGTCAAACCCTGCATTGCTCTCCGTGTCCTTGCCGACCGGCGGCGCGGGCACCGTGCCGGGCTCATCCGCGGCAGCCAGCTGCACGGCCGGCGGTTGCGCCGGACTTTCAACCGCGGACGCTTGCGGAGGCCGAGTGGCGGCCGGTGGAGCCCATCGCGCCATGATCGATTTGGTTATCGACCTGGCCTGATCGCTATATTGCGAAGCGAAGGCGGCACCGAGAATGCCGATCGCCAGCACGAGACCGACCAAGGCGCGCAGCATGGGCCGATCTCCCTTGAGGCCTTGGGTGCGAACCTCGCTATCTGGCGCCGGCGCCGCGCTCTTGGGAGTCTTGTCCTCGGGAATCTTGTCCTTGGGAGCCTGGATAGTCTCCGCACCGGCGCTTGCTCGCGAGACCCGCGGGCCTTCGCTGCCGCGTTCCATTCCGGAAACCAGCCGGTCCAGCCGCGCAAGGTCTTGCTCTGCGCTCTTGATCCGGTCGTAGGCCCGCGCCAGCCCGCCATCGGCGCGCACCTCGTCCGGCTTGGGGGCGTCCGGCTTAGGGGCATCAGGCTTGTGGTCGTCAGGTTTGGGGTCGTTCGTCTCGGGCACCGATGCGCTCTCGATCCAGTCGGGCGTCAATGGGAGTGCGGCAGTCCGATCGGAACGATAGGACTCGCCGCCGTCCAACACAACGCGCGTGCGAAGGAGAAATTATGGCGGGCTCGGGGGCGGGGCGTGGGCGTTGCCGAACCGGCATGCGTCGGGAGCGTCAGGTACATGACCGAAAGCGGTGTGGCTCCCGCTGATGCCCTATGTAGGTCAGCGTGACAGTTTCGCTGTCTCGTTATGAACTCGGCCGCCAGATCGCAACGGCCCGCATTGTTCTAAATCAACAAAACCCGCTGATTGGAGAATTACGCTGACGCACCGTTCCAATCCAGGAAGGAGAGTGGACATGTCGCGCCGAACCATCGTTTCACTTACCGCATCCGCAATCATTGGCATCGCCTGCATCGCGACTGTTTCGACCGACGCCTTCGCGTATCGAAGAGGCGTCGGGGTTGGTCGAGTTGGTGTTCATCACGGCGGTGTCTATCGCGGTGGCGTCTATCGTGGTGCAGCCGTGCGCCGCGGAGTTGCCGTGGGCGTCGGAGCTGCTGCGGTTGGTGCGGCAGCTTACGGTGCCTACGGAGCCTACGGCGGCTATCGCCGCTGCGGCTACGAACCTTACCCGCCTTGCTACTAGCCGGTCTTGTAGCCGGTCTTGGCGCAGCGGCCAGAGCACCGATGGGTCGGCTGTGCGCGGAGCACCTCTCTCCGAGCGGGGAGAGGTGATCCGAGTTCCGGGCCCGCACACACGCGATCCGAGCTGTGCTCGCTTCACCGTGCGTATTGGCGCGTCTGTTGCTCGACAGGTCGACTTCTAGCGAGGCGTGCGTGCCATCTTCGCCGGCCGCCACCGTGAGAGGTTGAACGCCGAAAAGTCAATCGCTGCGTGCATTCGCGGCGACCAGGAAAAAGCGGCAAAGCTGCGGCTGTCAAGGATACATCAGGGTAGAACGGAGCTTATCCCCGTAATAAACCCAATGCTGTTAGGGGTTCTGGGTGCGTATGGGAGGATCAATAATGGCAAACGTCGAACAATTGCGCAGGCGGGACGGAGTAAACCTGGTCCAGCTCGAGGAGGACATTGCATCGATACGCTCGGGAAGCTCTCTTGCTTCCATTGCGCTGCCTGATTACGTCGAGCACACCGCGGGCGTGACGCGCGTCGGCGCGCTCAGTGCAGAGGCGGTCGTTCGGGACTATGAGTCCGCTGCAAAAGAGATCGAGGCCATGGGCACCGAGTTGATCGACGCCGCGCAAAAATGCGAGGCGCTGACAGCCCAGGTCCATGATGCGATCGCCTTCATGCGAGAAACGGCGGCGGAGTATCGTGAAGAGGGTCGGAAGATCTTCAGGCGCATCGAAGAATGCGCGCTGTTCACCGAAGACGTCCGCAAGACATGCGAACAGGTCAAGCGCAGAATGGTCGACGTCTCGCTAGGCTCATCGTCCAACGAGGAGTTCGCATCGCAACAGCCCGAGTTGAACGGGATCGCCGCCAAGGTGTCGATGAGCGAGATACGGTGAGGCGGGCGTAGATAGCGCGTAGGGTGGGTTGAGCTCAAGGTCGTAGGATGGGTTGAGCCCTTACGAGACCCATCATCTCTCGCCGATCGAGCGGTGATGGGTATCGCTTCGCTCCACCCGAGCTGGAGCCAACAATCAATAGCGGCCGCCGTGGCCCTTTTGCTGCGTGATCCAGTCCGACAATGTTTTCGGTGTCGATCCCACGGTCCGGCCCGGCGATGCCTTCGGATTGTCGCGACCGCCTTTCGTCGAACGGGTGCGCGGCGCTTCCGTTCCGTTGACGCTCTTCGAGCCAGCCATAGATGCTTCCGCAGCTTCCTTCTCGAGGCGCAGCTGTTTCAATCGCGCCATCTTGATGCGCTCTGCCTCGACTGCGGGTCCTTCGGAGAGCAGCGGCCTGTGTTGAGCGACCTCCGCCGGGACGATGACACCGAGTATCGTCGTCTCGCCGAGCGCCTTGCAGGCTTCGAGCCGATGCAGTCCCTCGACCAGAACGAGGCGGTCTCCGTCGAGCCGGACGGAAATGGGTTCCTGTTGTCCGATGTCCAGCATACTTTCAGCGATCTCTCCGACGGTCTCGGGCTTGATGGCTTTCTTCTGCTTCGTGGGAACGAAGATCTTCTCGATCGGGAAGCTTTCCGGTTTGGGCATAACTTGACTCCGCTTCTACCGGGCCCGTCGGAACCGATGCCGGCGGTGGTCGGAGTTTAGGAGGGAAGGGCTCGACCGCAAAGGTAATTTCGGCAGCGGGGTGTTGATGGGCTCGTAGGATGGGTTGAGCCCTTGCGAAACCCATCCCTTCTGTGGATTTGGCGGCAATGCGTATCGCTTCGCTCCACCCATCCTACGTGCTGTCGCCGCAATACCGAGCACATGTCGCTGTCGTAGACCTCGGGCTTGCCTGCAGCTTCCGGGCGACGCATCCGCAGGGCGGATCGGCCACTTAGGCGGCGTGTTCCGGGGAGCGCGTGACATCGCCGCGTCCCGCGAGAAGGCCGGCAACGGAGATATCTTCGTCAAGCGCTTCCCAGTGCAGGCCGACGCGGCTGAGCTCGACCTGGTTGCGTTCGTCTGGCGTTGCATGGAGCAGGCGCGGAAACCACGCAAGCGGGATCCCGAGTGTCCTTCCATCGGACAGTTCGACCCACATCGTGTGTTCGTCGAAGCGAACGCTAGTTGCCGAAATGGTCATGCCAGGCCTTCAGGAGAAGATCGCGATTGTCTTCCACGACGCGCAGGATATTCGAAAGTTCCCGCGGATTGAAGCCATAACTGTCGGCTATTGATATGCCAGGCTCAAGCCAAATCTTGGCGTCCCGGCCGCCGCCTTTGACATGAATATGGGGCAGCTCGGGTGGCTGCCCCTCATTTGAGAAGAAGTAGTAACGCAAGCCGCCCTGGCGTAATGCAACTGGCATCAATGCCTCCGGTCTGGCTTTCACCAAAGAAAGCCCGTGATCGAAGTTTTCGACCCCTTGTTTTATAGAGCCAGCCAAACGAACTTTTCTGCGACCAGCCCGCGATTCACAGGATAGTGCGCCCGTGAGCAGTGTGGGCGCTCCGCTTTGGACGATGGCCGAGTGGGCATAGATGCTAATTTCTCGGCATTTGAAGCGCCGACGCAACAATCACGACGCAGGTCGCGAAAGCTCCCAACGGAAAGCGCAAGGCAGCGCGCGAGGCGAGTTCCGGATGCTGGTCAGATGATCGAGACGAGGAACGGTAGGGGAGAGAGTGGGAATCTCTCCCCCCATGCCGAAAATGCGCGAAAACCCGCAGAAAACAAGGATTCCTAAAGAGCCCGGCCGAGTTTTGTGACCACCGCTGTGTACCACTCGCGCGGCCGATTCGGCCGTTAACCTCGGGCAAATTCGGCGCGTCCGGGGACGGTGCGTTCCAAGCCCGGGCAGCAGAGCGGGAGGCGAAGAAGCATTCGGAAACGAGCGGTTCTCGATCGGGACGAGTACCGACGCCGAGGAAAGCCGGTGAAGTAGGCGTGTTCGTTTCTGCATCCGAGATCGGACGTACCGGGCTCGACCGCGGCAGAAACGGAAAGTCGGAATCCCGCTTCTGCCGATCTCCGGGAGACGATCAGGGGGCCGCCACTGCAACCGTTTCTTCGATGATCTTCGGTCGTCCATTTTCGCTGGCGAGGATGGACGAGTAATAACCGTGAAACGGCCGGTCTCCTACCTTGGCCTGCCATGTTCCCGCGTTGAAGACGAATGCGCCCTCGGAGCGCGACAGGGTTCTTTGAACCGAATAGTCATGCAGCCCGAGCTTGAGAGCGTCGCCGAAGCTCTGGCGAATGGCGTCCCTGCCTTGAAAGATGCCGCTGGGCGTCACCCGCACGGCGTTCTCGGTAAATGCCGCGGCCATGGCATCCAGATCACCGCGATTGTACGCTTCCGAAAACTGCTTGTGCATCTCGTCCATGGCGGCAGCATCAAGCGTCTCTCCCGCAATCGAGATGCGCGGAATGGCGAGCAGCAGGGAAAGGATAAAAGTCGCTGATCTGAACGCCATGCTCCCTCCGTCGCATTGACCGTCGATTGATCGCTCTGATCAATCGAGCGTTGTCTCACTGTACACGATCCATCGAGTGTCGGGATTTCAAAGGTCCGTGTTGGTCGACTGCCGCATTCGCCGGGCCGATTGCGCTGATCGGCTCGCGTCCCGAAATCTGCCCCTCGGCGTTCTGGGCGAAGGGCAGCCAACGGCTAGAAGCTGCCCCGGACCCCGACCGTGCCGAACCTGCGCTTCCACTTCTGAGCCTGGCCGTTTCGATCGAGCCGCGGCTCCGTGGCCGCCCGGCGGTCTTGCGGCTTCTGCCGAGAGCGACCTGCCCGGTCAACGAAGGCAGGCGACGGATCGGACGGCGCATCGTCGCAGCCGAATGCTGCCGAGCCGCACTCTCCCTCTTGCCAAGGGTGGGTTAGAAGGTAAGAATTCGCGGGGTTTGCAGCACTCTTGATTTTGACGTCGTGAGCTAATTTTCTGATGGGGGTCTCCCATGTTCGATCCTGCTACGACCGCGGTTTTACGCGCGGTGTTGGACGAGGTCTGCGAAAGCGTTTCCCGGACCGAGACCGGCACCCGTACCCACGTGGCCTCGAAAATTCTGGAAGCCGTGACCAGGGGCGCCACGTCTCCGGACCAGCTCAAGCAGATCGGACGTCAGGCGCTGACCGAAGCACCTACCATGTGGCGGTAGGCGGACGAGGGCGTCGGATGTGAACTTCCAGGTCACGGTCCTGAAGATCCTGGTGAGCTATCCGGATGGCTTCGCCGTCATGGAGGACCTCAAGCGCGACATGGCCATCCTGGCGACCAGTGGCCGCGATTGGGCGGACCGGACCAAGCGCCTCGCCGCGCGGGTGCCCGATCTCGACATCTTTTCCCACGGCCTGGTCGAACGCATCAGCGGCGGATGGCAGATCACGCCTAAAGGGCGGGCGGTGCTCGAGTTCATGGAAACGCGCCCCGCTGCGCCCGCACCGATCCAAGGGCCCTTGGTCGACGAGGCTACGACTGCGACGATCGCTACGCCGCAGGTTCCTCCGCTGCGGCAACCCGTCGACCGGGCCAAGCGGCGGCGCGAACGCCGCGAACGGCGGCGCGAGGCGCGCGAACGAGCGAGGGCGAACGCCTCCTGAAGTGACCTACAGAGCCGGCAAGGCGTGAAATGGCGAGGACGGGAGCCGAACCCGCGCGCTATAGCCAGCCGCGATCGCTCCGGCGGCCCTGACCACGCCCAGCACCCCGCATTTGAATGGAGGGCCCGTTTCCGCCGACGACAGCACCTGCTGTTTCAAGCCGGCCTGGAAGCGGTCGATGAGGACACAGGGCGTCCTGAGGCCGGTCAGCTCCACGATCGCAGCGGGTCCAAGCTCGATGAGGGTCCCGAGCGGCATCCGCTCGAGGTCCAGGCCGGCAGTGGTGATGTTCTCGCCGAGCTCTCCAGGTCGCACTTCAAAGCCCGCGTCCGAGAGGGAGGCGAAGAGCTCGGACGGGATCAGGTGAACCTGCCGGAGATTGGGTAGGCGCGGCTGTCGGCGGGCGAGATACCGGTGCTTGACGAACGCGCCGGCGTGGGCGTCGCCTTCGACGCCATGGCCTTCCACCAGCATGATCCAGTCCTGCGGCGGTTTGCTGAAGTGGTGACCGCGATCGGCGGCAACTGCGACCACGGTGCCCTCCAGCGAGAAGCCGTGCCCTTGCTGCATCAGGCCGCCCGGGCGAACGAGCGCCGCTTCTGGCGGAGGTAGCGCGTGATCTCCGGAAGAGCCATCGCGTTCAGGACCCGGTCGGCGGGGACACCGCCCTTCCGAGCCATCTCGACGCCCCAGTGCATGTGGTCGAGCTCGGGGATCGAGTGCGCATCCGGATTGATGCTCATCATGCAGCCGAACTCGAGGGCGGCCCGATGCCAGCGCCAATCCAGGTCGAGGCGCCACGGGTGGGCGTTGATCTCGACCACGACGTCGTGCTTGGCACAGGCGCGTAGCACCTTCTCGACATCGATTTCGTAGCCTGGCCGCCGCTGGAGCTGGCGCCCGGTCATGTGGCCGATGATGGTGGTGTAAGGATTGGCGATGGCGCGCCGCAGCCGCTGCGTCTGGGCCTTGCGGTCGAGTTTGAAGCGGCCGTGGATGCTCGCAACCACGAAGTCGAAGCGTTCCAGCACGTCATCCGGGTAGTCCAGCGAGCCGTCGGCCAGAATGTCTGACTCGATGCCTTTGAGGATCCGGAACTCCTTGCCGAACCGCTTATTCAACCGGTCCGCGTCCCGGTGCTGCTGCGCGATCTCTTCCTCCGAGAGACCGCCTGCGTAGTGCGCGGACTTGGAGTGGTCAGCGACCCCGAAATACTCGAAGCCGCGCTGGCGCGTGGCCTTGGCCATTGTCTCCAAGGTCTCCGTGCCGTCGGAGGCATCGGTGTGGCAATGAAGGATTCCGCGCAGGTCCTTGTCAGTGACGAGCTTCGGCAGCTTGCCCTTCAGCGCCAGCTCGACCTCGCCGCGGCCCTCACGGAGTTCAGGAGCGATGAACGGCAGGCCGAGGGCACTATAGATCTGGGCTTCGTCGCCGGCGATTAGGGTGCGACCCTTGTGCAACCCGTCGCTCTCCAGCCGCATTCCTTTCTCCGCGGCCAAAGCCTGGAGCTGTTCAATGTGAGCGGCTGAGCCGGTGCCGAAAAGAAGGGCGGCCCCGAAGTGGTTGCGGTCGGACAAGCGGATTTGCAGTCCGTCCGCCGCCGAAGCATTCGCCACCTTCTCGATCTTGACAGCCTCCGCAACGATCGTGAGGTCGCCGACGAGTTCGCAGCCGCGGCGGAAGTCGCCTGCGATCGTCACGCGCTTGAGCTCCGGCCGAGCCTTGCGGAGCGAATCCTTGGCGTGCTCGAGCAGGGCGGCGGCACGGTGCAGATGGAGGCGACCTTCTCCACTTTTGGCGATGGCCAGATTTTGCAGGATCTTGGTCTGCAGCGCGGCGCCGAGGTCTTTGGCCTTCTTGATGCGGTCGTCCTTGGCGGCGGCCTCCAACTCGGAGAGCGAGGTGATGCCGAGATCCTTGTAGAGCCGCAGCACCTTCTCGGGGCGGAGGCCAGGAACGGCGAGCATCTCGAGCACGCCCTCGGGTATCTCCTTCCGGAGCTTCTCAAGGCTCGGATGAGAGCCCGTCTTGTGAAGCTTGAGGATAATGTCGGCGATCGCCTCGCCGACGCCGGGGATTTCCGTAAGCCGGTCTTCGGCGATGAGCACGTCCAGAGGGACGGCAAGGGCTGCCAGGCTGTCCGCGGCCCGCGTGTAGGCTTTCGCCCTGTACGGGTTGCCGCCACGCAACGCCGTCCGCTGTCCGTATTCTCGCAGGAGACTGACGATGGTGCGAACGTCAACGGAAGCCACTCAACGAGCCTCCCGTTCCGCGCCCGGCCTCACCGGAGCAAAGGCTCTTTTAGCGGGTGGGCCGTCATCGCGCCCGCGATCGAGAGATGCCTCAAGTTTCTGCGCTGCCCGGAAGTCCTCAAGATGCTGCGTGTTCGGACGGTAGGCGGCCTCTTGCTTGAGGAGATTGTAAATTCGCCCCGCAACCAGCTGCAGATGCTTCATTCTGCCGCGCGGCAGCGATCGGGCTTTGCAAAGAGCCCGGACGGCGTAGGCGCGGAAGTAATCAAAAGCGTCCGACATGATATCAGTCAACGCAGGCAATCTCCGCTAGTTCAGTCGGCATCGGCCAGATTGACGGCTGCCGGGTCGTCATTGAGGACTGGGCGTGGCCACCGCGATCAAGGGCGCGGACCGAAGGCGTTTGCCGGAACACCTCACCGCCCCCGATGTTACAATTATCGTGAGTAAGGTAGGTAGAGCGCCCGCCGTCGGCCCTAACCCGCGGTGGTTTTTTTGTGAGTGGCGTAGCGTGGCGAAGCGTATCAAGGCACCGGCCGCCAAACCGGAAGCCGCTCGAATGCCGGGGTTCATCAGCCCCCAATTGGCGACCCTGAAGGGCAAGGCGCCTTCGGGAGCGCAGTGGATTCACGAAATCAAATATGACGGCTACCGCATCCAGCTCCGCATCGACGGGGATGATCGGCGAGCCTACACGCGCAACGGCTACGATTGGATCAGCAAGTTCTCGAGGATAGCTGGCGCTTTCGATCTCGAAGGGCAGGCCATCGTCGACGGCGAGGTTGTCGTCATTCATGAGGGACGCACGAACTTCTCCGAGCTGCAGGCCGACCTCGGCCGCGGCGATCAGGACCGTCTGATCTACTTCGCGTTCGACCTGCTGTGGCTCGACGGGAAGGACCTGCGCAGAGAGCCCCAGATCGAGCGGAAGAGGCAGCTCAAGGAGCTGATCGAGCAGCACAAGCTCGAAGAGCCCATCTTCTACAGCGAGCATCACGAAGGGGACGGCCAGGCCCTGTTCGCCGCCGCCAGCAAGTTGAACTACGAGGGTATCGTCTCCAAGCGTGTGGATGCGCCGTATCGCTCGGAGAGGGTCGAGGCCTGGCGGAAGATCAAAGTCGTCCGAAAAGGCAAATTCCCCGTGGTCGGCTTCGTCAAAGACCCTTCCGGGGTGGCCGCTCTCTATCTGGGCAAAAAGGAAGGCAAGGACCTGCTCTACATGGGGAAGGTCGGCACGGGATGGAATCGAACCACATCGGCGCAAATCCGCAAGGCGCTCGATACGGTAGTCAGTCCGAAGCAGAAGCTGACGAAGACCATCCGTAAGCCCAAGGCCACCTGGGTCGAGCCCAAGTTCTATGCCGACATCGAGTACCGCGACATCACCTCCGAAGGTCTTCTGCGCGCCAGCTCATTCAAAGGACTGAGTAGAGGAACGCGCCGTTCATAGCCGCGTTTTCCTGCGTGTGCGTGGAGTACCGGCCATGGATCCGGAAAGGCGAGTTTCGAAGGCATTGGCAGAGGCACAGACGATTCTGGCCCGGTATGTTGAGCCGGGTCCTAGAGATTGCGAGCGAACCATAAATCAGCTGCTGGACGTGCTCGACGACGAAGCGGTCGTGCAGGCGGTCGAGGAATCGAAAATGGAAAAGCCCACCGCAGAACAACTCGCCGAACTCAAAAGGCTCAGCGCGATAGCGCGCGTGCCGGATGAGTCGGAGATCGTCACCTCGAAGGAGGAGGCTGAGATCCGGATCCGCGACCTGAAGGACAAGGCAAGGATGGAATGACGCCCGATTAGCCGATGAGGAGCCCGCGCGCCGAAATGACATCCAGCGCTAAGAACTCGGTCCCGGCGGGGTCCCGGAAAAGAAAACCCGGCGAAGATGAAGTCTCGGCGAGAGACAAGCAGACGCTTACTGCATGAATCCGATGGACACATTCGATCCCGATATGCCCTGTCGCGTCCACGACAAAGTCAACGACCAGATCTTTGAATGGAATCCTCAATGGGCATCGATGTTTCGCGAGTACGGGGCGACGGATGAAGGCGTCGTGGCTTGGGACGGCCTGTTGCTCGACGGATGGGCTCCCATCATGCATGACCATCCAAGCGGCCACTGACCGGCATTGGGCAGGCTAGACATGTGCCATCCGGTCGCTGATCCCACCTGAAGGACCAGATGCTGCATCGCTCCATGGTCGTTCGCCTCGCCACCCACAGCTTCTTTGAGGGAACCCGGCGAATCCTTG
Source organism: Bradyrhizobium sp. MI1.3 (assembly GCF_055811695.1). NCBI lineage: Bacteria > Pseudomonadati > Pseudomonadota > Alphaproteobacteria > Hyphomicrobiales > Nitrobacteraceae > Bradyrhizobium > Bradyrhizobium sp. MI1.3. The sequence goes on from NZ_JBVVPQ010000005.1 coordinate 68,625, forward strand.
ATGCGTTGCACCGCCATAGTTTCGCAGACGGAGAAGCAAATAGCAGCGAAGAAGAAGACGGCACGTGGACGCAAACAGGACCGCGCGCAAGTGGCAAAAGGTCAGGACTATGAAGTGCGATATGAAGCCAAGAAAACCGGCCGCTCGGCATCAGCGGTGAAGAAGGCCGTGAAGAAGGTCGGCAATAGCCGCAAGCGTGTCGAGAAGCGTCTCGCCCGCTAGGCAGAGGCGTCCAAGCAAGGTCGTCAGATTCGGCTGGAAAAGCGGGTGAAGGCGGTCAGCGTCTGCAGGCGCGGCTCCACGTCGCGCAGGTAGATCTCGGTCTGGAGAAACGCGAGCTCGGTGTCCAGCGCGGACTCGCGGACGTCGACGTACCAGGACTTTGGCCGACCGTCCGTGCCGTCGCTCCAACGATAGCCGCGGCGCTTCAGCGAATCCTTGAGTTCGAACGGCGACTGTTCGGCCCAGATCCGGACGGTCTTCTGCCGTGCGCTCTGGAGCAGGACAGCGAGCGCGGGCGCGCCTGTCGTTGGTAGGTCGAAGTCCAAGATCTCGAGCAGCGCGTGACAGTCGTCAACCGCACGGTGCGCCTGGTGGAAATAGCCGGCGCCATTCAGAAGGTAGCCGAGCTTCGCTCCCTCGAAGCCGTGCTGCCGCCAATCGACCTCGGTCGCGGAGCATGCCCATGCCTTCCGCTCGAAGACGGGCCAGTAGCGTTCGGAAAACTTCCGATCGAATCCACTGTTATGCGCGATGACCAGGACCACGGATTCATCGACGAAGGCGTTCACAGCTGCCTCGTCGATTTTGTGACCTGCCACCATATCATCGGTGATGCCGGTGAGCGCGATCACCTCGGGTGGGATCGGCGCAGTGGGCTCGTTGAAGGCGGAGAAAGTATCCCTGACCCCGACGATCCTGCCATCCGGGGTGTAATCGAATTTGACCATCCCGAGCTCGATGATCTCGTGCGTGGCGTGATCAAGACCGGTCGTCTCGGTGTCGAGCAGGATGCCGATCTTGGTTTCCCGTCCGGAGGCCGGCATCGACGTCGGCCGCGGCACCAGGCGCCGCAGCACCCGGTAGTCCGTCGACTGGCTCAAGGCCTCGGCCATCACGGCCAGATCCGATGCGTCTTGAAACATCTCTTCTCGTGAGCCGACGAGGTAGTCATGTGAGGCCCCACAATATCGGGAGCGCCGGTCACGGGATATCTGAAAGACAAGCAATTCACGGGCTTTTCGGGCGTGTCGGAGCAGTTGGGTCGTCTTGCAGGTGCGCTCGCGCAGCGCGGCTGCCTAGCGCGAGCGGTACGATGTGGCGCAGCCGGGCCACTGCCAAGGCGCCGCCGCTGAGCCGTCTTCCCCGCTTGTTTAGCGGGCTGAAGGCTGGTCGCACTACGGCGCGTTAACGCTGTGGCGTGTAGGTTTCGGGGCCATGCAGTACACCGACGGTTCATTCGCCGATGTGAAGTCCATCAGTCAGCAGGCCATGTGCCGGTACTGGGCACGCACGGCCGGCGATCTGCGCTTCCCTTCGCTCGATCAGTTCAGGCCGGAAGCGCGCCTGCATGATCCAAAACAACTGATCATCTGGAGTGTTGAGCGCCGGGCAGACGGGCACACGTTTCGAGCGCTTTACCAAGGCGCCAGCGTAGGAGAGGTCTTCAATTCGAGCTGGGCCGGGAAATCGATGGACGAGGTTCTGCCGCCGGCGTTGAAGGAGTTCGGTCTAGCCGCCGCCGAACAATGCGTGTCCAGCGGCTGCGCCATCTACAATGTGTTTTCGACTTACAACAGCGGCGGCCATGCGATCGATTGCGAGCGCTTGCTCCTGCCTTTGGGAAGGGAAGGCCGGGTCGAGCAAATGGTTGGGTCGCTTCAACTGATCAGCATGGCGGGATCGTTCGACCGCGAGACCGTCATCCGACACTTCGAATGGAAAACGGACGTATCCTGCGCAATCCGCATCTACGCTTCAGGGGGTCTCCGGCAATCATCGCAATCGACACGCGAGGAGCGGGAAGCGCACCGCACTTCTTAGCCGGATGCGCGGCTAAGAATGGGGCCCGCCGGGCGGGCATCTCCAGACGGCTCGACAGCCCCGGCGTATGGTGCCGACCCGGATTGCTACGGTCCCACTGGGGCGTGATCGTTTACGATCTGCAGCTATAATTGCATCCATGGATCCCCCGTACGACCCCAAGCGCGAGGCCGCCGCGGCCATGAAGCTTGCCGCCGAAGCCACGGGCGCAGAGCGGCAGAGATGGATCACCGCCGCCCTGGCGTGGTCGGAGCTCACTCGCCTACGCGGGGCTGCCGAGCACAACGTGCCGGAAGGGTGGCCTACGCGGCAGCTCGTTACCGAGGCAAGGCGCCGCGCCTTCCGGGACCCCCTTCCAAGGCGCTAGGAGCGAGTTCAGAGGGCAACGCGATGCCGCACCACCCGCTCACGGCATCAAATCCTCGCCGGTGAGGCCAGGACCACCGGCTGGGTACGTGAGCTTGGCCCTGGGGAAGCGTCTGTCGGCAGATCTCTCGCGCGCTGCGGCGCCAGGCTTCATCGGGTGCGCGGTGCGGCACCATCAAGAACGACACGGGTGTGGGCGTCACGCCTCGCCGGGTCCGGAGAAGCTCGAAACAGGCGGCGTCGTGGGAGAAGCCGGCAGCGGCCGCTCGGTCGGTCCGGACGCCGAGGGCTGGCCTCCCCTGCTGTCATACCGCTTGGCGAGATCCAGGAGACGACGCCGGGTGAACGGATCAGCCTTCTCGGCCATACCCCGGACCCTTTGGGCCAGACCTCGGTAGAACTCCTGCTCCATGACACGCCCCTCAACATCACTGCCCAGAGTTGAGTGCTGTGCGGCGGTGGAGTCAAGAAGGCGCGCAACAGTGCGTGAACCCGACCTAATTTTTATCGGCCAGCTTGAGCTCGCGATCTCGGCTGAACTAGAGTGCCATCGCAGGGGAAAAATAGATGGCCATGCTCCATCCGATCCGGAAGGCGTGCCCGACGTGCGGCAAGCCGATGAAAGCTATGTCCGACGAAGCTTCAGAACGGCCGCCGCGGTACGTCTGCACCAATTGCAACGATGACCCGCTACGCGACCCCGCCGCCCGCAAGTGGGCGGACGGCCCGCTACGCCCTCCGGAGCCGTAGGCGTTCGAGCCGCGCGTGGTCTTGGTGTCGAACATGGAACGGGCTCGGCCGGATACCGTTGATGTGGTGGGCCCGCGCGAATGCATGGCCTGCGTGGCTCCGCCCCCAAGCCCCCCAGCCCCCAAAAGGCGAGGCCACGCTCATTCCTCCTCGTCCTCGCGCAGAATTTTTCGTCATCACTAACTTGCGTGAATCGCAGTCTGGGCGGGTTCATGCAAGATCCCGCTTTCGCTGGGGGAGACCTCCAATGTTCGATTCTGAAACCACCGCGCTTTTGCGCGCGGTCCTCGACGAAGTGTGCGAGAGCGTGTCACGCTATGAGACCTCTGCCCGCACCCACGTCGCCTCCATGATCCTCGAAGCCGCCAGCAAGGGCGAGACATCGGTCGACGGGCTGAAGGAGATCGGCAGGAGTGCACTTCGCGAGGCGCCAGTCGTGCGGCATTGACGCTGCTCTCAAGCAGTGCGGCGGCGCCGCCCGGCCTCTAAGGCGTGTAGCGACAAGAGCCATGTCCGGTTTGCCGTCAACACCTGCCCAAGAGTGGATCGCCTCCGAGGTCGCAGATGGGCCAGAACTGGAAGTCGCTTGCCGGCTAAGAAAGTTGCGCCCACCGAGGCGGCCTTACTCGTTTCTTACCTGGTGGTCGTGCTTGCGATAGCGCATCATCTCAAGCTGCAATGATTGCCGCTCGGCATCTGATCGCTGCATGCGGATCATTTCGCGAAGCGAGGCAGCTTCGTCCATCGCGCGTTGAGCGCGGTCCAAGAGTGCGTGAGTTTCGGGGCTGAATCGTTCTGGCACAAGGCGCCCTTCCGTTTCGAGGCGGGAGCGCTGTGGCGTCTCTCAGTCAACGGGCGCCTTGGATCATGGCCCGTGATGGCTGCTAACGTATCACAAGCGACACGGGTCGCAAATCTCAGTTCTGGTCGCCAATTTGCTCTTGCAGGATCCGCCGGCCTTTATCCTCCCGGGAGGGAGTGGAAGGAGGAGGTGGTTCCCTTGTTGGTCTCCGCCATGGGGCGCTCACTCTTCCTGATCGGGGTGCAGTTCGGCCTTCTTGGCGATCAGCTCCGCGATTAGTTCGCCAATCCCTCTGGTCGCAATCGCGTCATTCACGCGAGAAGCCATCTCTCGATACCGTTCGATCTTCTGGTCGAGATCGATGCACTTCTCACACATAGGCCGCCCCGTTGCGGGTCTACAAGGTTCCTCAATTAACAAATGATCGTAACGTTCCAAAAACAACAGGCGAAGGAAAACCAATCAAATTAGGATCCAGTGAAGACCGAATGACGATCAACCGATCTACGCTTCACCCGGACATCGCGCTAACCGCTTGGCGTCAGATGGAGATAGGTCCGATCGAACCCTGCCAAGTCTTTCAACCGCTCCTCATCGAGCAAGTTGAAGCCCGATCTGTCCGTTTCCACCAACCGTTCCCCGCGCAGAGCTTGAAGGGTACGGTTCGTATGGACCACTGAAAGTCCCAAACAATCGCCAAGGTCAATTTGAGTGATGGGCAAGCTAAACTCTCCCCCCCGAGTGCGCCCGATTGCTTGAAGCCGCTCGTGCACTTCCATCAACAGGTGAGCCATTCGCTGCAGCGCGGGCCGCCGCCCGACATTCACGATCCATTCGCGGAAGATAGAACCATCGATCAGCGTCTCTCGCCACAAGGCAGCGGCCAGGTGCGGGTGTCGTGCCGTCACTTCCGTCAGCTCGGTGTGCGAAATGAACCCCAGCGTGCAAGGCGAAAGGCTGACCAGATCGTGGTCCATGATCCCGAGGTGAAGGCTTTGAAGGTCAGGTATGTCACCGGGAATATGCAAGGACAGGACTTGTCGCTCTCCGTCGGCGGTGGTTTTCGAGCGGAAGGCAAACCCCTCAACGATCAAGCAGCACTCGCCCGGACGAACGCCATCCGCGACAATAATTTCACGGGCGCCGAGATGCCGCTCACGAATGCGCAGGCCCTGAATGGCGCGGATGTCCTCGCCATCCAGATGGTTCGACACAGCGAGTTTGGTAATGAGCGCTGACGCAAGATTTGCCGGCATCGGATCACCCTCGTGCGACCTGAATGACGACACGCCACTCCCGGCCTGATAGGCGGGAGCCCGCTTGAACTCTCAGCGCCGGCGCCCAATGGTATCTGCCGGCGATAGAAACTAACTTAGCCGGAAAGAAACAGGTCCTGTGCGCCTCAGACGGTACTTTTGGCCAGTTTAGCGCCAACGCATTGATCCAAGTTAAGAAAGCGCCGCAACAACTGCGTAACGACCATGGATCCGCAGCGCTAAGTCGGATGCCGGATCCTGCTTCATTCGCGTTCGGCAGCCCAGGTCTCGACCTCTTCCGGCGCCGTCGGGCACGGGGATCGCCTTCGGGTGGATGGCGCTCAGGCGCCTGGGCTCATGCGGTCTTTGCGCCGGGCCAAGGGATAACCTGACCTGCCATCACCAGCCGATCGCGACCGCTTTCCTTGGCCGCATAGAGCGCCCGGTCTGCCGTCGCGACAAGGGCATCTTCGGTCATACCTTGGATGGGGGTGTTGGTGGTGCCTCCGAGGCTGACCGTGACGAGCTTGGAAGGAAGATTTAGAGCGTGCAGCATGCTGAGTTCGCGCAACGCCTTCCGAACTCGCTCACTCACCTCGACGCATCCCTCCGCGCCGGTGTTGGGCAGCAAAAGCGCGAACTCCTCGCCGCCGTACCGAGCCGCCAAGTCGGCGGGCCTACGAACCTGCTCGGCCAAAATCCTGCCCAGCGAGCGCAGGCAGGCATCGCCCGCCTGATGTCCATATTGGTCGTTGAACTTCTTGAAGTGGTCCACGTCGATCAGCAGCAAGGAAAGCGGCTTTCCATCGCGCTTGGCCCGGGCCCATTCCTCGGCAAGACGTTCGTCGAAGTGGCGGCGGTTTGCCAGTCCCGTCAGACCGTCAGAGGTGGCAAGCGCCGCCAGCTTGTCCTGCAGATCCTTTTGCTCGGTCATGTCACGTGAGATGGCGACCACCCCGTCGATCTCGTTGCCGAGCGCGGAGCGGGTGACCCGCAGCGCCGTCTCGACCCAGATCTCGTTCTTTGCCCGGGTGCGGGTCCGGTAGATGATCCGCGCCTCTTCGGCTTCGCCCATCTTGAGGGATGTGATCGCCTGCTCCACCCGGGGACGATCCTCAGGATTGATCCCCGCGAGCGCCGGCGTGCCAAGCAATTTGGTAGGCTCCCACCCGAGAACGCGCGTGCAGGATGGCGAGACGTAAAGGATTCGCTCGTCCAAACCGATGCGCATGACGATGTCGCTCGACTGCTCGGCCAACAGGCGAAAGTCCGCCTCCTTGGCCACCAACGCCACCGCCATGCGTTGCCGCTGCGAGAGGTAGCGCACCAGAAAAAACCCGATCAGCGCGATCGCCAGCGTCAGTCCGGTGACGATGCTCATGCGCACCGCGGCCTGTCGACGCCACGGCTCGAGAACGTCGTCCTCTGCCTTGGTGGCGACGGTCAGGATCGGATAACGGGTGCTCAGCCGATAGAAACTCAGACGTTGCCGCCCGTCGAGCGGAGACTTGAAGTAGGAGACGCCGGCATTCGGTCCCTTGTGCAAATTCGAAAAGAGCGGTGTTTTGGACAGGTCCCGTCCCACGTAGGTGCCCTGGTCGTCGCCGCTGCGCGCCAACATGATTCCGTCGGCGCTGAGCAGGGACACCGCGCCGTTTGGACCGATATCGAACTGCTTGTAGAATTCGGCGAAGTACGCGACGTCGATGCTCGTCAGCACCACGCCCGCGAAACTGCCGTCCGGATGATTGAACCGCCGAGACGCGGTGATGATCCACTGGCCGCCCGAACGGCTTTTGACAGGTCGGCCGATCAGCGTGCCGCGGTCGGCAGATGTGCGATGCTGCTGGAAGTAGTCGCGGTCGCTGTTGTTCAGGCCGGCCGGATCGACGTCCTCGGTGGTGGCGAGCCAGCGGCCGGCATCGTCGTACACGAAGATGCCGCGGATGCGCTTCCTGTTGTATTTGCGCGCCCGAAGGAAGGTCTGGATCTTGGTCACTGCGCCGGCGCTCGTTCCGCCGACCTCCATCCGATCGACCATGCCAGCGAGGATGGTGTCCGCGAGCTCGAACATGTCCTCGGCGTGCTGCGTGAGCGAACTGGCCAGATTGGCCATGTCTACTTCCGCGTTTCTCAGATCGACCCGACGGGCCTCCCATTCCCGCCATCCGCTCACGGCCAGGATGGCGACGCAAGCCAACGCAACGAAGCCCGCGACCCATAGCGGGACGCGAGCTTTACCCACTTCCTTGCGGCTGGTTGGCATCAAGGCGGCTGCTCCGTTCGCAGCACGTTCCCAGCAACGTCTTAACTTCGGCTTGCCTGCGCAGCATCCGGTAGCGGGTTGGTAAATGCCTTGTTGCAGCTCGCTACGAAGCTGGCACCGATCGTGCGGGACCGGTCCCCGCGCGCTGGGAACGCGCAGGGGCCGGTTGAGACGGCAGACGGAGGCGAAGCCGCTTGTCTCGCGGAAAAGCGTGCCGTCGCCCGGTTAAGGCTCCGTGTTGCGAACTGGGTGCCCATTCTGCCTTTGAAGCTCGCGGGCTGGACCGGCCCGGAACGTCTGCAGCTGGCGGTGATCTCTGCCGGCTTCGTCGCGGCCTCAGGTCCGAGGGCGTGGCCCGGGAGAGGGGTCCGGAGGCGGCATGGTCCTTCACGATTGACCTCCGCCCCACGGGTGACGATTGCTGCGGGCGCGAGCGGAACGGCAATTCCCGCCTAGCGGTTTGCACTCCATGAACAGGCTGTACCCGCTGGCGTTGGAACATCGGATCCCGACAGTTGCTCGCTACGGCATCTCGGCCTGCATCATGGTGGTCTGCGCCGTGCTGCAGATGGGGCTTCAGATGCAGACCGGCGCGCGCCAGGGTTCTTCCTGCTGCTGCCGGGCGTGTTCATCTCGGGTCTGATCTTCGACCACGGGTCCGCCATCTTGGCCGCGGTCATCGCCGTCATGGTGGGTCATGGTGGGTGCCCACCTAACCTATCCCGGTGAACTCGTGCTCGACTACCTGTCGACCAACGCGCTCTTCGCGATCACCGCAGCCGGGACAGCGCTAGTAGCCGAATTTCAGCGCATCGAGCTCCGCCGCGTCATGATGGCGGACAAGACCAAAGCATTGCTGCTGCAGCAACTGGCGCACCGGACTAAGAACAATCTGGCGATCCTCGGGGCCATGATCCGACTGAAGGTACGGCATGGCGGGCCAGAGCTCGCGCGCCCGCTGGAAGCGACCGCACGCAGGCTACAGGTGATGGCAGAGGTCTACGACCATCTCTCGCCGAAGGAGGATGCGCGCTCCGTCAACATGCGTTATTTTATGAATGACGTGGTCGAAAAGTCTTCGAGTCGCTGGGCTCATCCGCGCCTGTGGCTTTTCAGGTGTCCTGCGAGGATTTCTCGCTGCCGCACAGCCAGGCGCTTGCGATCGGCATCATCACCAACGAGCTCGTCACCAACTCGCTGAAATACGTATTTCCGGGCGAGACGGCCGGGCACATCTCGGCGGCAGCCTTGGTTCAGAAGGCCTTATCGCCTTCGCCTCCGATCACAATGAGATCGCGTGGGCGCTGGCTCCCGCCACCGCAGGTGCAGAAAATCCTTGTCTACGGTGATCCGTCGCACCGCAAGGGAGCGTTACGGACTTGCACGCGGTTCAGCCTGGCGCTGTCCGCGGCTGTCGCGACAGCGTGAGCGCCAGATCGGCACGCACATCCTATAGGGGCAGCGCCCCTCAAGTGGAGATAGCTTATGAAAATGCGACTGCTTGTTTCTGCGGCGATGGCCGCCATGGTTGTTACGGTCCCTGCCACTGTCAGCTTTGCGAAGGACAAGACTGTCATGGTCGGTGGCGCCGCAATGTATCCTAGCAAGACCATCGTCGCGAACGCTGTGAAATCAAAGGATCACACGACTCTGGTCGCAGCGGTCAAGGCGGCTGGCTTGGTAGATACACTATCTGGGCCAGGTCCGTTTACGGTGTTCGCGCCGACCAATGCTGCTTTCGGGAAGCTCCCAAAAGGTACGGTCGAAACGTTGGTCAAGCCTGAGAACAAGGCGACCCTGACCAAGATTCTCACGTACCACGTGGTTCCGGGCAAGCTCAGCGCGGACCAGCTCATGGACGGGCAACGGCTGATGACGGTTGAAGGCGAACCGCTCACGGTCAAAAAGTCTGGCGGCAGGGTGATGATTGTCGATGCAAAGGGTGGTGCAGCGACCGTGACAATCGCGGACGTCAACCAGTCCAACGGCGTCATCCATGTCGTCAACCAGGTTCTAATGCCGGCAAGTTAGCGCCGGCCGCGGGGGGGGGGGGGGGGCGCCGCCCCCCCCGCCCCCCCCCCCCCCCCGGGGGTGGCGCGAAGGATACGGGCCAATATTTATTTTTTGAAGGTTTGGGCTACCCCCCGGCGCCCCCGGGGGG